>JBIKPB010000056.1:0-8727 GCA_044357705.1 Formosimonas sp.
ATATCGTCAGCAAAGGTATCGGCGACAAACCGATGAAGCTGGCGATATCACCAAACCATTTTTCTGCAATTTCCGCGCTGACAAACGGGGTCGCAGCCGACACCGCGATCAAACCCAAAACCATCGGCAACCACGCACGGTGCGCCCAACGCATCGCCTTCGCTTGCAAATCGTCACTGGTTTTCATGACCAACCAACCGGCGCCCAGCAAGATGTACAACGCCGGTAACGTCACGGCAATCAATGCAGCAAAAGCATAGTAGCCCAATGAGCCACCTTCAAGACCCGCCACATATTCCCCAATCATCCAACCTTGTGCCAATGCAGTGATCCAAGAACCGAGCGTAAATAAACGCTCCCACAACAATCGATGCTGATCGTGTGCCTTAATGCGAAAGTCAAAAGACACACCACGCAAAATAATTCCTAACAACATGATTGCCACCGGAATATAAAGCGCCGAAAGCACGACGCCTTGCGCATACGGAAATGCCACCACTAACAAACCAACCCCCAAAACCAACCACGTTTCATTCGCATCCCAAAATGGGCCAATGGAGTTCATCATGAAGTTTTTCTCAGTGTCGGAAGCAAAAGGCAGCAGCATACCAACACCAAGATCATAGCCATCCAGCGCCACATAAATCAGCATGGACAAACCCATGAGGCTCATAAAAATGACGGGTAAAAGGTCATCAAAGGTCATTATCGTTCTCCGAATAAAATCAGCGGGCTCACTTTATTGAGCAAGTAACATGTGCATACGATCTGAATCTTGCAACACTCAGGCTCAATGATCATTTTTCAGCGCCAAATAACGCATCACGCTGATATAAGCAGCCAGCAATACCACATACAACAGAATATACATCGTCAAACTGCCGGCAACGACACTCTGCGGGTGCGGTGCAACGGTATCGGCGGTTTTCAACACACCATAAATCAACCATGGTTGACGCCCTGTTTCGGTCACATACCATCCAGCCAAAGTCGCAACCCAGCCCGAAAAAGTCATGGCTTGCAACAAACGCAGCATCCAACGTGGCCACAACGATATATCACGATGTTTGCGCCAGTAGTAGATCGAGAACCATGAAACCGCGAGCATCAAAAACCCCATACCGACCATCACGCGAAACGAATAGAACACCATCGGCACATTGGGCTGCTCGGCAAACTCATTCAAACCTTTAATTTCACCATCCAACGAGTGCGTCAAAATCAAGCTGGCGGCACGCGGAATTTCAATGGCGTATTTATTCGATTGTGTCGCTGGATCCGGAATCGCAAAGACCACGAGCGGTGCACCTTTTTCGGTATGCCACAAACCCTCCATCGCTGCGACTTTAGCGGGTTGATGCTGCAATGTGTTTAGACCATGTTGGTCACCCACAAAAACTTGCAAAGGCAATGCAAAAGTCAACAACACAATGCCGGTTTGAATCATTTTTGTCGCCGCAACATCACCTCGACCTGCGAGAAAACGCCAAGCAGA
This sequence comes from Formosimonas sp., assembly GCA_044357705.1. Classification (GTDB taxonomy): domain Bacteria; phylum Pseudomonadota; class Gammaproteobacteria; order Burkholderiales; family Burkholderiaceae; genus Hydromonas. Next base: position 1,496 of record JBIKPB010000056.1, read on the forward strand.
CAGACCAGCGATCAAAAAACCGACAGTAATGAATGAGGCCAACAATTTGTGTGCCAAACGATGTGGGAATGACGGGTTAAAAATGATTGCCATCCAGTCAGTCGCAATAATTTTGCCATTTGCAAGCACTTCATAACCTGCGGGTGTTTGCATCCATGAGTTGAGTGCCAGAATCCAAAACGCCGACATCGAAGTACCAAACGCCACCATAAAACTGGCGAACAAATGCACTCGATTCGAGACTCGATCCTTACCGTAGAGCATAATCCCCAAAAAGCTCGCCTCAAGGAAAAACGCCGTCATCACCTCATAACCGAGCAACGGCCCCGCAATATCGCCGGCCTTTTCCATAAAGCCGGGCCAGTTGGTACCAAACTGAAAGCTCATCGTCACGCCGGAAACCACGCCCAGCGCAAAAGTCAGCGCAAACCATTTAACGCCACGGTTATAAGCCTGCTCCCAAGCAATGTTGTGAGTCCGTGTAAATTGCGCACGAAAAAACAACAAGACCCACGCCATCGCAATACTGATCACGGGAAAGAGGATATGAAAACTGATGTTCAACGCAAACTGGATGCGGGAAAGGATAAGGGTGTCCATGATTTTTTAATCCGCTGATAAGTGTTTTAAAAAGATGCTTACGCTTGTTGCATTTTCGGTTTTTCTTTACTTTTCGTTTTTTTAAAAGTCAACTTGTCTTTCACTTCCAAAACTTTTTGCACATGCATGCCCAGCTTCATCAAACGGGTCAAATCATCGGGTGACAAATACTGGATTTCTTCAAACCAATTATTCGCTAACTCAAACAAATCATGCATCTCGCGAATTTGTTCTTGCGCATAAATCTCTGCGGCATTGGCCGGCGTATCAAGTAATGATTCGCGCAAAACGGTGAATGTAGGCTCCACTTCGCGGCGATGTCGCTCGGCTGCAACCGTGCGAAAGATATCCCAAACATCACCCAAGCTCGAGAAATGTTCACGTCGATCCCCTGCCTTGTGGCTCATTTTGATCAAACGCCAGCTTTGCAACTCTTTCAAACCGATGCTCACATTAGAACGCGAAAAGCCCAACATGTCCGCGATTTGCTCTGCCACCAGAGGCTCTTCCGCCACATAGAGCAAAGCATAGATTTGCCCGACGGTTCGATTGATACCCCAACGACTGCCCATTTCCCCAAAGTGACTGACAAATTTTTGTGTAAGCGGCGGCAAATGCATCATGGTTAACTTTCGTTCTTTATTTTTGTAATTTCAGTAATTTGTGAAATTACAAAAATCATAAACCTTATCGAGATGAAATGCAAGCTTAGCTTGAGCTTGCTTAACTTAACTGCTCAAAAATACGACAGCAGGATTGGCCGAATAATTTCGATTTTGAATGAACTCATCGGTTCATCTATAAGTAACGCCAAACATAAATATTGGATTGAAAGCCACCATGATTCTCAAGCACTTTTATCGTTGATCCCCAAACCTAAACCGGAACTAAATTCGACCGCCGGACAAAAGCATTCCCAAAAATCGAATAAGCAATTCGTTTTTTCTTGGTTCTCTTTCTAAGCTGGCACACCTAGAATCGTTTGCATGACAAATGTGTCATTTTTGGAGAACCTCATGACAATCAAGAAACTCACGACCGCACTGTTTGCCACAAGCCTCATCGCCACTTTGGCAGCATGCGGCGGCGATAACAACAAAGAACGAAAACTGCTCAACGTATCGTATGATCCAACCCGTGAGCTATACACTGAATACAACGCTGAATTTGCCAAATATTGGAAAGAGAAAACCGGTGAAACATTGACGATTGAACAGTCACATGGCGGTTCAGGTAAACAAGCGCGCTCCATCATCGATGGTTTGGGGGCGGATGTGGCGACTTTGGCTTTGTCGTATGACATTGACGCAATTGCCAAAAAAGGTTTGATCGCAACCGATTGGCAAAAACGCTTGGAACACAATAGTGCACCGTATACATCAACAATTGTGTTTGTGGTGCGTAAAGGCAACCCAAAAGGCATTAAAGATTGGGACGATCTAGTCAAACCGGGCGTACAAGTCATCACGCCGAATCCTAAAACGGGTGGCGGTGCTCGTTGGAATTATTTGGCAGCATGGGGTTATGCCGCGGATAAATTCGGCAACGACGAAACACAGATTAAAGACTTTGTCGGTAAATTGTATAAAAACGTAACGGTTTTGGATGCATCGGCACGCGCAGCTACCAATACTTTCGTTCAGCGCAATATCGGTGACGTATCAATCGCTTGGGAAAATGAGGCGTTCTTAACGCTCAAAGAATTTGGCTCGGACAAATACGAAATCGTGATCCCATCTGAGTCGATTTTGGCTGAACCTCCTGTTTCAGTGGTTGATACAGTGGCGAAAAAACATGGTACCGAAGATGTTGCAAAAGCCTATTTGGAATATTTGTACTCGCCAGTCGGCCAAAAAATCGCAGCGAAGAATTTTTATCGCCCGATCAAACCCGAATCAGCCGACCCTGCAGACTTGGCACGTTTCCCTAAATTGAAACTGTTCACGATTGAAGGAAAGTTTGGTGGCTGGGCCAAAGCACAAGCGACGCATTTTGCCGACGGTGGTGTGTTTGACCAGATTTATGGTTCGACTAAGCCTGCTGAAGCAGCACCAGTTGCTCCGGAAGCAAAAAAACCTTAAGCAATACAAGTAATCAAAGTGACTTGACTCCAATCGAGTCACTTTAATTGAGGTAAGGATGAAGCGATGCGACACACCATATTAATCGTTCCCGGCTTTCATGGCAGTGGTGAAACGCATTGGCAAACATGGTTTGAACGTCAATTACCGAATGCACGACGGATTTCGGGGATTGATTGGGAATTACTGCGTTTAGCTGATTGGTCAGCAGCTATTTTAGTGGCGATTGACGCTGAACCGCATCCGGTTTGGTTAGTCGCTCACAGTTTTGGTTGTTTGGCGAGTGTCAAGGCAGCGGCACAACGCGCCGAAAAAGTCGCTGCCGCATTGTTGGTCGCACCAGCTGATCCGTGGCGTTTTACACCAAGTGGTCTACACGAATAGTTGCCGAGTACCGAACAACATCGGACTATTGATGTGGACTTGCCCCAAACCACTTTACGCTTTAATACAGTCGTGGCAGCGTACTGGGCAGAACGCTGGAGCAGTCATTTTGTCAATGTGGGTGATGCGGGGCAAATCAACACCGATGCGGGGTTTGGTCCGCGGCCGTATGGTCAGACTTTCTTCAAAAAGATGAAAACGGTGGTAATGTTTGGCTCACGCATGACGTGGCCACCGGCGCGCATGTGGCACAGGGGAGCAGTCGCAGCGAGATTCAATAATTTCATTGCAGACAACGATAATTAAAAAATCCTCGTTTTTAAAGCAAGGCTGTGATGGTTATAAAAAATGAATGACCTCACCAACCCATCAACTCAAAAAATCCCAGTGCATGCACTGGGATTTTAAGTTCTTACTTTTTAATGATCAACGTTTACTAATCAAACGTTTGGCAAACCAAGCCGTCACGCCGAGGAATACGGCCAAACCCAGCCATTGAGCGGTTGCCCCGAAATGCTCACCGACAATCGCCAAAGGTGCATCTGAATGCCCCGATCCGACAGACACAAGGATCACGATGGCCAGCAAAACACCGATCAAGCTTTCGCCGACAATCAAGCCCGATGCAAACAAGACACCACGACGCTCAGAGGTTTTGAGCGCATCATCCGCATTCGTATTATTTTTGGCCGCACGCTTTTTGATTTGACGTTGAACCCACCATGCCAGCACCGCACCGACAACCAGCGGCGTATCGACTGCGGGCGGTAAATAAATCCCCAGACCAACCGCCAATACCGGCAAGCGCGCCACGCCGCCACGACGTTTAAGCAGCTCGTCAATCGCAATCAAGAACACACCCAAGCCCACGCCCGTCAAAATATAACGCCACTCAATTTGACCGGTAAAAATTCCATCGGCAATTTTTGACATCAAAGTTGCTTGAGGTGCCGACAATGCAGCTTCTGGATTCATACCCTCACGCGGCAATGCACCGGTAAAACCATAAGCCTGATGCAGCAAATCCAAAACGGGTGCAATGACAATCGAACCGACAACCACACCGATGATCAACGCTACCTGTTGTTTCCATGGTGATGCACCGAGCAGATAACCCGTTTTTAAATCCTGTAAATTATCATTCGAGATGGCCGCGATCGCGATAATCGCACTGGTCACAAACAACACCAGTGCCGTGGCGAATTTAGAGCCGCCCTCGGTATCGAGCAAACCCGTGCTTTTGCCCAGAGCCAACAAACCCAATGACGCAATTACCACCGCAATGATACCGATCCCCGAAATCGGGCTAGATGACGAGCCGACCAAACCGGCCATATAACCGCTGGCTGCCGCCACCAAAAAACCAATGAGTACGGTGAGCAAAGTTGCTAAAGCCACCAGCAACCAAGCCGAAGGCACTGGAATCGCAGCACTGCCAACAAAACCTGAAAAAGTGGCGATCAACAACACGATCGAAACTACGATGACACTCAAAATAGTCTTGCCCGATAAATTGCGCTCCGTATCGACGACGTCATCTAAATGCGTGGCGCTTAATTTACTGAAAGATTGTTTAACGCCTTGCACGGTCGGTTTGATCAACGTGATCAAAGTCCAAACGGCAGCAATTGCAATCGTACCGGCACCGATGAAACGCACTTGGCTTTTCCAAACCCCTTGCGCGAAGCTCGCCAACGCAGCATCCGCCGGCATCGGCGCAATACTGGTCAAGTAAGGCACCGCTATACCCCACGCAATAAATAAGCCGATCAAAATGGCAACACCCGCAACAATACCAATCAAATAACCCGCACCCAACAGCGCCAATGAAAAGCCCAACGGTACTTGAAATGCAGCTTTACCCACGGTAAAAAAGTAACCAAAACTGTCGCTCAACAGCTTAAAGCCGCCGGTCAAAAAGCTCACTACCCCTGCCGTTAAACCACCCGCCACCAAGTCTTTTAAGCCTGTTTTATTGCTCGACTCATCATGGCCGGCACGCAAAATTTCTGCTGCCGCCACACCCTCCGGATACGGCAAATCACTTTTAACCACCAATGCGTGACGCAGTGGAATCGTAAATACCACACCGAGCAAGCCGCCGGCCAGCGCAATCAAGAGCGTTTGCCAAAAATGGAAATTTTGCCAATAGCCCAACATGAGCAAACCAGGCAGCGCAAAAATAATCGCCGACAAAGTACCTGCAGCCGAAGCTTGCGTTTGCACAATGTTGTTTTCTAAAATCGACGAGCCTTGCAAATAACGCAACACCGCCATCGAAATGACGGCGGCAGGAATCGCCGACGAAAATGTCAAACCGACTTTTAAGCCCAAATACACATTCGAAGCCGTGAATACAATCGTAATCAAGGCGCCCAAAATAATCCCGCGCAGTGTTAACTCTCTAAACCCTGTTTGAGTACTCATACTACCTCCCTAGTAAAAAATGCCCCAGCGATCTTAAAACAACTGAGGCAAAACACAAAATAAATATCGTCACCAAAAATCAAGTTTTGAGATTCGGTGATCAACCCTCATTAAATCCATTATAGAACCGTATCAATCACCGTGAATTTTTTGGATTGTACTTGCATAATCGAAATGCCGGCGCTCTTTAACTCGCCCGTTGCATCAAACTCGACTTTACCAATCAAACCTTCAAAGCTCACTTGAGGCAATGCCGCAGCAATTGCTTCGGGCTCAATTGAGTTGGCTTTTTTGATCGCCTCTACAAAAGCATACACCGCATCGTAAGCATACGGGGCATAAATTTGCACGGTTTGACCGGGATACTTGGCTTCATATTTGCGGCTAAAATCAGCGCCTCGCGCCAACTTACCGACCGGAATTCCTGCTTGTGAGCAGACCGTACCCTCCGAGGCTGCACCTGCAAGTTGAATAAACGCATCGGTACACGTACCATCCGGCGCGATGAGTTTTGCTTTTAAACCCAGCTCCTTGATTTGTTTGGCCAACGGTGCAGCCGTATCGACAAAACCGCCCCAAAAAATATAATCGGGATTTTGTGCCTTGAACTTGGTCAAAATCGGTTTGAAATCGGTTGTCTTGTCCGTTGCCGCATCGCGCTCAGTTACGGTGATGCCCGACTCTTTTGCGATTTTTGCCACTTGATCGGCCAAACCTTTGCCGAACTGGCTCGAGTCATCCAAGACAGCAATGCTTTTTCCACCCTGCTTGCTGATATATTGCACCAAAGCTGCCCCTTGCTTATTATCGGTCGCCACGACACGGTATGAAGTCACATTACCATTCGGAGTTTTGTTACCTTTGAGGGTGTAATCCGGGTGGGTTGATGCCGGTGAAATTTGCGCGATTCCGGCATCCGCGTAAATTTTATTGGCAGGAATCGAGACACCCGAGTTCACATGACCAACCACGCCAAAAACTTTAGAGTCCACCAACTTTTGCGCCACGATCAAACCTTGTTTAGGATCACCTGCGTCGTCCTCGGACTGCAATTGCAATTTGATTTTTTGACCGTTGACCGTTAAACCTTTGGCGTTGATTTCGTCAATTGCCAGTTGCGCACCATTTTCATCATCTTTACCGATATTTGCCAAGCCGCCGGTGAGTGGTCCCGCATGACCGATTTTAACCACAATCTCACCGGTAGCGCTTGTGGGTGTTGTGGCTTGAGCGGATTTTTTCTCTTCGTTGGAGGCATTCGAGCATGCGGCCAAAAGCAAACTGAGACTGAGTAAAGATAAGGTTTGAGTGAATGATCGATTCATGTGATTCCTAATAAATTTAAACATTAAGGAAACGCGGATTAAGCCCACGATTTCTTGTTTTAACTGAAGCGATGATTTTGAGAGACAAATAAGCTCAAATTCATCACAAATTGTCCCGAATAACGCGAGATTTACGGCACTACGCCGTTTTTTGGCGCAGTATCGACGGAATTATGGTGTCAGCTGACGATTCCACTGGACGATATTGAACAAAGCGAGCAGCACAAATGCACGACTGGCGTTTTTAGCCAAGCCACGGTAACCTGCTATGGTAAAGCCCCTAATGCGATTGATCCAAAGAAACGGATGTTCGACGCGAGAGCGTACCGAACCCTTACGGCGATTGGTTTGTTGTTGCGCTTCGGTTAAGCCGCGTGGTGGCCGACCATTGCCGGCTTTGGGGTAATGAGATTCG
>JBIKPB010000215.1:0-3203 GCA_044357705.1 Formosimonas sp.
GTTGCCCAACCCATTGCATAAATACGTCATGCAATCTGCGTCCCTCCGCTGTTTGTGCACTCGCCCCCTGAATAATACTGACGACGGCATAGCGCACACCGCTTTTACCGTCAATATACCCAGCAATCGCACGCACATCGTTTAAAGTTCCGGTTTTGATGTGTCCTCGCCCAACCATGTCGGTATCTTTAAGCCGATTTTTTACCGTGCCCGAAATACCAATGATCGGCAAACTATCATACAAAGCAGCCTCATTCGAAGCTTTAACCAAAATGAGGCCTAAATCCTGCGCACTGATCGCCGTCACGCGCGACAAACCCGAGCCATTACCCATCACCAACGACATCATCGACAACCCTTGTTGCGCCAAGACATTGCTAACCACGCGTGCACTGGCATTGAGTGAGCCTTGTCCTTCGGTTTTAGCAGACAAATCCAAATAAATTTGTCGCGCCATGACATTATTGGAATAATGATTCATATCCTTGAGTTGAGCAGACAATGGGTTAGATGAAACGCTAGCCAAGACAACCGAACGACTGGGTGTAATACCGCTTTGAATCGTTGGTAACTGCCAAATCAATTGGTTAGGAATATATTTAAAATCACAAACCATATCCCTAGTACTGCACGATTGATCTAAGGTACGAGAGTCACAACAACTGGTTGGTTTAGGCATAAAACCCGCTAAAATGCCCTGCGCGTAATCATCCGTGCTCATTTGATAAGCGTGGATATACCATTGCTGCGCGCCACAACCACTGTAATATCGCCCATCAGTCGTTGCTCCAAAGCTTGTATTATGCAGACGTACCGTGCTTTTCCATCCATCCGCAGGACAAGCACCATCAATCCATTGCACACTATTATTCAACACAAACTGACCCAGTTTCGGTACGGTATCAACCGTTTGTGCCACCGGATCAAAATTAAAACTAATCGCATGAAAATTCATCAATGCCGCACCCGGCTGAGCGTTATAAGGCATCGAAGGTGCATCATCAAAGCTCGCGGCATCCTGACGCTCCTCTTTAAAAATCGAGCGATCAATCACAATCGGTGCACGCAACTCTTTCACACCGGACTGACTCAGCCCCTGAATCAACTCCTGAACTTTTTCAACGACCAATTGTGGGTCACCACTGCCCTTCAGATAAAGCGGCTGGCTCAGCACACCGTTATCATCTGGCTGCCCCTCACTGAGCAACTCCGTGCGCCACTGATAATCGGCACCGAATGTCTTTAAAGCCGCATAACTGGTCACCAGCTTAATGGTAGAGGCTGGATTTTGTGCACGACGGGCATTTTGCGCCACCAATGGTGCATCACCATTCACAGGTTGTACGTAAAAACTCACTTGACTCGACGGAATACCAGCGTTCGCCAAAAACTGACGAAAATCATACGGATTAACCGCGAGGGTACGATCAAATAACGGCACCGATGTCGCTTTAAAAAGCGCGTCCAAAACCGCCTCATCGTTGTCGACGTTTTGTGCGTGCGCACCAACAGCCCAACCGGCCAGTAAAAAGAGCGCAATTTTAAGTTTTATTTTAATCATGATATGAGCAGATTCATTGAATAGCGCATTTTGCCATAAGCAAAGTCATTCCATTCTTGAGATGAGCTATTTTGCAATCGAGCACAATGGGCAGAAAAATTTACTTTTTAATAACACAACCATTGCACCAAAACACCGCACTGCAACACGCTTAATTTTGTACAATAGCGACTTCATCTCCATCCGCTTAAAATCATGACCGCACACCTCATCAACGGCAAACAAATCGCCGCCGACACCCAATCTCAAATCAAAAACCGTGTAACCGCCCTCGCTGCTCGTGGCATTAACCCCGGTTTAGCTGTAATTTTGGTCGGTGACAACCCGGCCTCTCACGTTTACGTCACCAACAAAGTTAAAAGTTGTGGCTCAGTCGGCATGCACTCAGTTTTAGAGCAATACTCGGCGGACTTGACCCAAGACAAGCTGCTTGAGCGCATCCATGCACTCAATCACGATCCGGACATCCACGGTATCTTAGTACAACTCCCATTGCCCAAACACATTGACGAGCACGCCGTACTTGAAGCCATTTCACCCTTAAAAGATGTGGATGGTTTTCACCTCATCAATGCAGGTGCATTGATGACTGGGCAACCACGGTTACGCGCCTGCACGCCTTACGGTGTGATGAAAATGCTCGAACACAGTAACATACCGCTGCGTGGCGCACACGCCGTGATCATTGGAGCGTCCAATATTGTCGGCAAACCTATGGCCATGATGCTCTTACAAGCCGGTGCAACCATCACACTGTGCAACTCCAAAACCCGCGATCTCGCACACCACACCCGCCAAGCCGACATCATCGTCTCCGCCGTCGGTCGTCCAAGCATGTTGACGGGCGATATGGTCAAATCAGGAGCCACTGTGATCGATGTAGGCATCAACCGTGACGCTGCGGGTAAACTTTGCGGTGATGTTGATTTTGATAGTGTTGAAAAGGTGGCTGGCGCGATCAGCCCGGTACCCGGGGGTGTGGGTCCGATGACGATCACGATGTTATTAATGAATACTTTAGAAGCTGCAGAAAAAATTTAAAATGGGGACACATCAAATGAGGCAAGCTTGTTTTGTATTAGAACAACCTCATTTAGTCAACATAGTTGAAACAAATACAATTAAGAAAAAATAAAAGGGACGGACTGCGTTTGTCATTTTATTTTTATTATTTTGAGTTTACCCAATATTTTTCCAATTCTTTTTGTCTTTACCAACAGTTTATCTAAAAACACTGCAGCCGTAAGCTGTCCTATCGAAAAACCCTGAAATCAGTTACACTATCGCCTTACCAAAAAAGAGAACGTCGCATGGATAACATGACCAATGAGCTGATTATTAAAGGCCTCACCTTAGATGGCAAGCAGTTTCGCCCTTCGGATTGGGCCGAGCGTTTATGTGGTGTGATGAAGTGTTTTGAAGAAGATGACACCAGTCATTACGGTCATTTAACCTATTCTGAATACGTCCGTCCGATCACGATTCAAGGCATTAAATGTGTGGTGGTGAACACCAATCTTGAAGAAGAATTACCCATCGCTTATGAGTTTTTCCTCGACTTTGCCGCCAGTAACAAATTGCAAACGGTCGACGCCCGTACAGGCACGGATGGCTCCGCATCATTCGGGGCTTAATCCCGCTA
>JBIKPB010000217.1:0-3172 GCA_044357705.1 Formosimonas sp.
TCATTCGCTCCGACAAGTGGATTTGGATCAATCAAGTCGACGGGGTGCTTTAAAAGTAATTTTACGCTTTTTGCATACAACTTTTTTATGTCACAATGACGGCTATGACTTTTCCTTCTCTGCCCCCTACCGTCAATTTTTGCACGCAATGCGGTCATCGCGTTGAGCACCGCATTCCTTCTGACGATACGCGCATCCGCGCGGTTTGCCCTGCTTGCAATACCATCCATTACGAAAACCCAAAATGCGTGGTCAACACCATTTCGATGTATGACAATAAAGTCTTGTTGTGCTTGCGCGCGATTGAGCCGCGCACAGGATTTTGGACATTACCGGGCGGTTTTTTGGAGTGCGGCGAAACCCTAGCTGAGGGTGCGAAACGCGAAACGTGGGAGGAAGCCTGTGCGCGTATTGATTTGATCGAGCCGGTTTATGCTTTGGTCGATATTCCGCACATCGGTCAAATTCATGTTTTCTTCCGTGGCAATATCATCGAGCAAGCGGGAGCACCGCTTTTTGCTGCGGGTGAAGAAACATTAGAAACCCGCTTGTTCGCGTTGAACGAAATTCCGTGGGATCAAATTGCATTCAACAGCGTGCGTTTCGCCATACAAAGCTATGTGGCGGATGCGACCAAAAACCAATTTTCTACCCTTCATCACACCCTCACGCCGAGTTTGTAATGCCGCATCCCATTCCCATTATCTCCGACCCGAGTCAATTTCCGAGTCATTTGGCAATTCTGAACGGCGCACCGAGCTTCGATGATGTGTTTGCGATGAGCACTCGGATCAACGCCGAATGGGTTAGATCAGCATACATGCGTGGTTTGTTTCCGTGGTATTCGGAAGGTATGCCAGTTTTTTGGCACAGCCCGAATCCACGTATGGTTTTGCCGATTGCAGATTTTAAATACTCCCCCTCGCTCAAAAAACGCCTCAAACAATGGGCGCGACAGGATCACATCGGTATGCGCGTGACGCTCAATCATGCGTTTGAAAGCGTGATTAGCGCGTGCGCGAACATTCCGCGCCATGATCAAGAAGGCACGTGGATCACCGATGAGCTCAAAGCAGCCTACGTTGATCTGCATCGTCAACAGACGGCGATCAGCGTTGAAGTATGGCAAGATGACGCGCTTAAAGCAGGTTTATACGGCGTGTTGATCGGCAAGATGTTTTTCGGTGAATCGATGTTCACGAGAATCACCGATGGCTCTAAAGTCGCGCTGGCATGTTGGGTCGAGTATTTACGCCGCCACAATTGCACGTTGATTGACTGCCAACAAGAAACGCGCCATTTGACGCATCTGGGTGGTGCGCCGATCAGGCGCGAAGCATTTTTCATCCAAAGCGGGCAACTGATGCTACAACCCGCTTTGGATTTTGCCACGATGCAGTTGGAAGAAAACTTATTGGATGCGTTTCGATGAAAACCGATCATCCCAAACTCATCGAACTGGCGTTGTACCAAACCGGCGAATATCCGTGCTCGTATTTGCCCGCGCACACGGCGCGCTCGCAAATGGTTGCCCCGCTCGACGCGATCGATACGCACAATTACAGCCAGCTTATCAATCAGGGGTTTCGCCGCAGCGGGCTACATGTTTATCGTCCCAACTGCGCGCAATGCCAAGCCTGCATATCGACCCGCATTGTTGCCGAGCAGTTTGAGCCAAATCGCAGCCAACGGCGCACGTTTAAAAAATGGCAACATTTACACACGCAAGTATGCGAGCTTGAATTCAAACCCGAGCATTTTGACCTGTATCAACGCTACCAACAAACCCGCCATTCGGATGGCGAAATGGCCAAGGACGACGTAGCGCAGTACCGCCAGTTTTTGCTGCACAGTCGCGTCAACAGCTTTTTAGTTGAGTTCCGCGACGACACGGGCAAGCTGCTTATGGTGAGCTTGATCGACAGCACGGCGCAAGGCTTATCGGCCGTTTATACGTTTTACGAGCCCTCATCCGAGTACAGCGGTTTAGGCACTTACGGTATTTTGTGGCAAGTCTCTGTTGCTCAACGTTTGCAATTGCCTTACATTTATCTGGGCTACTGGATTGAGGGTTCGGATAAAATGGCTTATAAAGCCAAATTCGCGGCCACTCAATTTTTACTCAATGGCGTTTGGCAAGAGCGCAAATCACAGGCTGTTTGACGACTCCGATCAACCCGCCAGACCTTTTTACTTTCATACGATCGACGATTCATGTACACACTTCTCCGCCCGCTTTTATTCAAGTTCGATGCCGAAAAATCCCATCACTTGGCGTTTAAACTCGCTCATCTGGCTTATGACTTAAAACTTTTATCGCAAGTTTCCAGTAACGCTCAAGCGCATCAACTGATGGGTTTGACTTTCCCCAATCGGGTCGGTTTGGCCGCAGGCTTGGATAAAAACGGCGAGCACATCGACGTGCTAGCGCGGCTCGGTTTTGGCTTTATCGAAATCGGTACCGTCACGCCTCGACCGCAAGACGGCAATCCGCAGCCGCGCTTGTTTCGTCTGCCCGAAGCCAATGCGATCATCAACCGCATGGGCTTTAACAACATTGGTGTCGATAATCTGATTGAAAACGTCAAGCGCAGCCCGTTCGCGCAAAATGGTGGCATTATCGGCATCAACATCGGCAAAAATGCTGATACGCCAATCGAGAACGCCGTCGATGATTATCTCATCGGTTTGTCAAAAGTGTACGCCCACGCCAGTTACATCACGGTCAATATTTCATCACCCAATACCAAAAACCTGCGTGATTTACAATCCCAAGATGCGCTTGATGCGCTGCTCGGTCAACTCAAGCAATCACAACTCCAGCTCGCTGACGCGCATCATAAATACGTGCCGATGACACTCAAAATCGCCCCTGATGTCGATGACGAACAAATCGTCACCATCGCCGAGTTACTCAAACAACACAAAATCGACGGCGTCATCGCCACCAATACAACACTGGATAAAACCGCAGTCCAACACTTACCCAACGGCGCCGAAATGGGCGGCTTGAGCGGTGAACCGGTGCGCAATAAATCCACAGAAGTCATTCAAAAACTTCAGCAACAACTCAAAGGTGAAGTGCCCATCATTGGTGCCGGCGGGATTTTGAATGGCAGCGACGCACTACAAAAAATCAACGCCGGTGCGGACTTGGTTCAGGTTTACAGCG
>JBIKPB010000113.1:0-5573 GCA_044357705.1 Formosimonas sp.
ATTGTTTACAAGCATTGGCTAAAATCAAGTAAGTTTTGTGCGGGTTGATGCGTCTAAAAATAGCGATTAACTGCAATTGCAAAATAACTCCATTCTGGCCTCAACAACGCAACTGTCGATTTTTAGTGGTACAGTACAGCACAAATATGATGCCCATACACGCCCCACCCGCACCACTTCTGATTGACGGATTTTCGCGTCGATTCAGCTATCTGCGCTTGTCGGTGACCGATGTATGTAACTTCCGTTGTCAATATTGCTTACCTAATGGTTACAGTAAACCGCTCAACAAACCCGATTTTTTAAGTCGCGCTGAGATCAAAAATGTCGTCACCGCATTTGCCGAATTAGGCATTCGCAAAGTTCGTTTGACCGGCGGCGAGCCGGCCGTGCGCCCTGACTTAAGCGAGATTATTCGCGACATCAAACAAATCGACGGCATCGAAACCATCGCTCTGACCACCAACGGCTATCAACTCGCCAAGCGTGCACAGGAATGGAAAGAAGCCGGCATCAATCAGCTCAACGTCAGCTTGGATAGCCTGAATGCCGAATATTTTGCAGTCGCGCGTGGTGTCGATCAACTCGCCAATGTGTTGCATGGGTTGGAAACCGCACAAAAAATCGGCTTTGACTCAATCAAAGTCAATGCGGTTTTACTCAAAGGCGTTAACGATCACGCCTTGCCAGACTTTCTCGAATGGGTGCGCGAGCGCCCGTTCAGTGTGCGCTTTATCGAGTTGATGCAAACCGGTAATCATATTGAGTATTTTAAAAAACATCATTTGAGTGCGGATTTTTTACGCACGCAATTGATCAAGGATGGCTGGCAAATCCAACCGCGCGGCGTAACCGATGGCCCCGCCCAAGCATTTTTTCATCCTGATTATTTGGGGCGTATTGGCATCATCGCGCCATACAGCAAAGATTTTTGTGATACCTGCAATCGCTTGCGCATCTCGGCGCATGGCGATTTAAAGTTATGCCTATTTGGAGATGGCGATGTGTCATTACGCCCTTTTTTACAAGATGCCGCGCATCAAAATGAACTGCAAGAAACCATCATCAATGCCCTCAGCCAAAAACCCGTCTCGCATTTTTTACAACAAGGCATTACCGGTAAAATGTTTTACCTCGCCAGCATTGGCGGCTAACTCAATGACGAACCCATAATATTTATGAACCAACATTTTCAAATGATCAACGTCGGTGGCAAACCGATCACCCATCGCATCGCCGTCGCGAGCGGTGAAATTGTGGTGGGGAAAGATGCCTTTGAATTGCTGCACAATAAAACATTACCCAAAGGTGATGCGTTACTATTGGCCGAAATCGCCGGCATCCAAGGTGCCAAAAATGCCAGCCAATTGATGCCGCTGTGCCACCCGATGGGCTTGGATGCGGTACAAATTCGGCACGAACTCAACGCTATTGAACACAGCGTGCGCATTTATTGCACCGCCAGCACGCACGCCAAAACCGGTGTCGAGATGGAAGCTTTGGCAGGTGTCAATGCGGCGTTGTTAACGATTTGGGACTTGTGCAAAATGATCAACCCAAACCTGCGCATGACTCACATCGAATTATTGGCAAAAGTCGGCGGCAAATCCGGCTTATGGCTCAATCCAAACGGTGTACCCGACTGGGTCAACGAATGGGTCGCACCGAAAAAATACGATTTGTCCGCCCTCCGATTTGCCGTCATCACCTTAAGCGATCGTGCCAGCGCTGGTGTGTATGATGATGCCAGCGGTGCGCTGATGGTTGACTTGTTAAGCGAACACAGCGCACAAATTGTTCATAAAAGCATTTTGCCCGATGATGCGCAAACCTTAAAAGCAACGTTAATCGAACTCAGTCAAAACGATGCGATTGACTGCATCATCACGACAGGTGGCACGGGCGTCGCACCGCGTGATATCACGCCAGAGGTGATCCACGAAATTGCCGACAAGACCATTGACGGCATCGGAGAGTTATTGCGGATCAGCGGCGCGGCGTTCACGCCATTGTCATGGGCAAGTCGTTCGACTGCCGCTGTGGTCAATCGCACGCTGATGATTACATTACCGGGCAGCCCAAAAGCCGTACGCGAAGGGCTTGAAGTATTGATCCCGATTTTGCCGCATTTCGTGCGCATCATGAAAGGTACAGCATGACGTTAATGGCTTATACCGATGCGCTCGATGCAGTTTTGCACAGTGCACAGCCTTTGGAGGCGGTCAAACTACCATTGAGCGCATCACTCGGTCGCATCGCGGCGAGTGACTTGACCGCGAAATTTGATCTACCGCGATTTGATAACTCGATGATGGACGGCTACGCGCTGCGCTTTGAGGCAACAAAACACGCCAGCGTCGATCATCCGGTGTTTTTCCCAATTGCTGCAACCATTGCTGCGGGTGATGAAGCACCGGCGATGCAACCCAATTCGGCTTACGCCATTATGACCGGCGCAGCGACTCCACCCGATTGCAATGCAATAATCGCAATTGAAAACACGCGACTGATCGACAAGCAAGTGGTGATTGCTCAGGCACTGAACGAGCATGAAAACATTCGGTTCTCGGGTGAAGATTTTAAAGCGGGGCAAACGATTGTGCAGGCGGGTGAGCGCATTCACGCCGGTCATATCGCGGTACTGGCAAGTTTTGGCTACGGCGAGATCAGCGTTTATCGTGCGCCGACGGTCGGCTTGATTTCGACCGGTAAAGAAATTGTCAATAATTTCGATGCGCCTTTGCAAAGCAGTCAGATTTACAACAGCAACACGCCCTATCTCGCCGCGCAACTCACTGAAGCGGGAATCACAACCACGCTTTTGCCGCATATTGCTGATGAGCCTGAGCAATTTAAACAAGCGCTCGAATCCTCAGCCAACGACATCATGATCAGCACCGGCGCAGTTTCCATGGGGCAATGGGATTTCATTCCAAGTGCTTTGCGTGAATTGGGCGCAACCATCATTTTTCACAAAGTCGCGCAAAAACCGGGCAAGCCGATTTTGTTTGCGCGCCTTGCCGATGGTCGATATTTTTTCGGTCTGCCCGGTAATCCCGCCTCGTGCGCAGTCGGATTGCGTTTTTTTGTACAGCCGTTGATCCGCGAATTACAAGGTTTGTTGCCTGAATCTTCGGGGCTGTTGTCGCTGAGTGAGGCTTACAATAAAAAAGGCGAATTCCGACATTTTTTAAAAGCACGCGTCGATTGGCAAAACCATTCAGTAGATATTTTAAACGGTCAAGAATCCTTTAAAATTTCACCATTACTCACCGCGAATGCGTGGGTGATTTTGACCGAGACCCAAAACGAAGTCGCAGCGCATACTTCCGTCAATGTCGTTTCGGCGAAATTGTGGCCAGATCATTCTTAAGCAACTCAACCGTAAATATTATGACCATCACCCTTCAAATTGCTCTTTTTGGCATCTTTCGTAACAGCGGCGCGTCTGAAATCAGGCTAGATGTACCGCTCAACAGTGATCTTATCACTGTCAAAAAGCAACTCGGCGCGCAATTTGCCCGCGATTATCCCAATTTTAGCAGTACCCATTTAATCGAAACGGCGGTTTTGGCCGATGAGACGCGCGTGTTGAATGCCAATGAACGTTTGACCCACTCATGCAAGCTGGCTATTTTGCCTCCGGTTTGCGGGGGTTAAGGCATGAGCGACACTTTTAAAATCGAAACGAAACTTATTGAGATCAATGATGCCATCACTGCTGTAGCCAACGATGCGCACGGTGCCGCCGATATTTTTATCGGTAAAGTACGCAATCACAATTTAGGACGAGCAGTGAACGGCGTCTCTTACGATGTTTTTGATGCGCTTGCGCTACAAACCTTTGCCCAGCTTGCCGCTCAAGCACGCGCCAAATGGGGCGAGCAACTCGATATTTATATCAGCCATTTTAAAGGCCGGCTTGAGATTGGCGGCATCAGCATTATTATTGCAGTCAGTTCACCACACCGCGATGAGTCATTTCAAGCCTGCCGTTTTTTGATCGAGCAAATCAAACATCATGCACCGGTCTGGAAACAGGAGCATTATGTTGATGGCGACAGCGAATGGGTACAGGGACATGCCTTGTGCCAGCACTGAATATGATTAATCATAAACTCAAAAAATCGGATGATTAAGGCCTATCGTAGAAAAATATCAGAAATGAGGGCATAAAAAAAGCATGCAAAATTTGCATGCTTTTTTGTTCGACTGAATTTGATCAGCCTTGAGCCACAATCACCAATGCAGGTCGCAACACGCGATCAGCGATTTTATAACCCTTTTGCAACACTTCAATCACCGTATTGGGTGCTTGATCAGGTGCAGGAATCATCGAAATCGCCTGATGAAAATGCGGATCGAATTTCTCACCTTTCGGATCAATCACCAATACACCACCTTTTTCAAGCGCATTGGTCAATTGTTTTTGCGTTAACTCCACACCCTCACGCAAAGTCGCGATATCGCCTGTGCGGTCCGATAAAGCTTTTTCGAGACTTTCTTGCACCGGCAATAATTCATTAGCAAATCGTTCAATCGAGAATTTATGCGCCTTACTGACATCTTCAGCGGCACGACGACGAACGTTTTCCATCTCGGCATGTACGCGCAGCAGTTGATCTTTGAGTTGCCCCACTTGTTCTTCAAGTGCCGCTACTGGTTCCAGCGGTTCAATTTCGGATAAACCATTCGTCGTTTCATCAACAGACTCATCAATACCCACATCAAACATATTTTCAGTTGACTCGGGGTTCTTTTGCTCTTCGTTACTCATAATCAATCAGATTCCATTGTGGTTAGACATGCAGAGTAATTGGGGATCATGAGTGCTTTTTTCAAGTAGCCATCAAAATCGCTCTTCGTTACCCTCACATGTTTACGTTAAAAATCTTACAAATTTACTTTAAATAATAAACACAAGCAATTGATTTAATTAAATTTTTCAGAAATCATTTTTTTAATCGCATTCACATCAGCGGGCATCTCGATGACCCGTTGTGGATGTTTCTCGATACCGACGTATGCATCGGGGCGTGGTGCATCAACACCCAAAGCCTCACGCACGGTTTCATTAAATTTAGCCGCTTGCGCAGTTTCGAGCACCACCATTGGCACGTCTTTTTCCAAATATTTAAACGCGGTATACACGCCGTCGGCGGTATGCGGATCAATGATTTGCTGATAATCGTTGAATACCTCTCTCATCGCATGCAAACGCTGCTTATGGGTGCAACTGCCTGAGACAAAGCCATACTTTTCTTCAATCGACTGAAACTCAGGCGTATTGGCAATATCAAACTTGCCGGTTTCTTCAACCTGCTTGAAAAGCGCCCGCGTTTTATCGGCATCGCGTCCCATCAAATCAAAGATAAATCGCTCAAAATTCGACGCTTTTGAAATATCCATCGATGGGCTGCTGGTGTGGTGCGTGTCTTTTGCACCTCGGACACGATAAACCCCTGTCTTAAAAAACTCGTCTAACACATTGTTTTCATTGGTCGCAACGACCAATTTACGAATCGGTAAACCCATTTGGCGGGCAATGTGGCCTGCGCATACATTACCAAAAT
>JBIKPB010000018.1:0-13907 GCA_044357705.1 Formosimonas sp.
GCAGCCATCCACGCAAGCGACTTTAGAACAATTAGCGGCACAGCAATGCACGCGCGTTGATGTGTTGTGCCCTGGTTTTGCAGCTGATTGTTTGGAAACTTTAGAGGAAGTGGCGATAGAGCTCAAAGAGATATTTGAACAAGCAGGGGGGCGAAGCTATCACTACATTCCATGTTTGAACGATAATACAGCTCATATTTCGATGTTGCAGTATTTGGTTGAAGATGCGCTGAGTGCAAGCTCATGAAATAAAAACAACGCCTCAATATCTGAGGCGTTGTTTTTTATGAGTGATTCAAGGCGTAGGGTAGGCACTACACATTCTACGCAACTCACTCATACCAAGGCCTCAAACTCAGCATTTAAGCCCAGCCATTCTTCTTCCAACGGCGCAATCAGGTTTGTCAACTCAGCCAGTCGGTCGGTCGCGTCAGACAATGCATCTTTTTGTGTGATATCGTAGGCGGCTTCGGACGCCATCCACGCTTGCAGTTGGTCAAATTCATTTTGCAAAATGGCCATTTGTTTTTCGAGCTTGGTAATTTTTTGTTTGAGGGATTTTTGTTCATACTGTAGTGTAGCTGGGCTTTTTGCGGGCACGGCGGGCACTTGCGCAACGGCTTTGGTTGTGGCGGTGGGCGTATGGTTGTTTTGTTTGTGCAGTTGCCAACGCTGGGCACACCACGCACGATAATCGTCCAAATCACCGTCAAACAAGCTGACTTTTTGATCCGCTACCAGCCAAAAATCATCGACGCAACTGCCCAATAAACTGCGGTCATGCGACACGACGATCAAAGCACCGTCGAACTGTTGTAGCGCGACGACGAGTGCATGGCGCATGTCTAAGTCCAAGTGATTGGTTGGCTCGTCCAGCAATAATAAATGCGGCTTTTGCCAGATCAATAAAGCCAGCGCGAGGCGGGCTTTTTCGCCACCTGAGAAATTGGTAATCGGATCGGTTACCATGTCGCCGCCGATGTTGAATCCGCCGAGATAATTGCGCAGTTTTTGCCAATTTTCGGTCGGTGCGAGGCGTTGCATGTGCCACAGCGGCGATTCGTGTTCGCGCAGAGTATCGAGATGTTGCTGCGAAAAATAACCGATGCGCAAGTTGGGCGCATGGATGATTTCACCTGAGAGCGGTGTAAGCTCGCCCGCCAAAGCTTTAATCAAAGTCGATTTACCTGCGCCATTCATACCAAGTAAGCCGATGCGGTCTTGTGATTGAATGGTGAATTCGATGTGTTTGAGCAGCGGTTGCGCGCCATAACCCAAGTCGAGTTTGTCGGCTTGCATTTGTGGATTGGGTAAGTCGGGTAGGCTGTGAAATTCAAATGAGAAAGGCGAATCGGTGTGCGCGGGCGCAATCAATTCGAGTTTGTCGAGGGCTTTGAGGCGGCTTTGCGCTTGGCGCGCTTTGGTCGCTTGGGCGCGGAAGCGGTCGATGTACTTTTGCAAATGCGCAGCTTGGCGTTGTTGTTGCTCGTACAGCGAAGTTTGTTGCATCAAACGCTCGGCGCGTGTGCGCTCGTAGGTGCTGTAATTGCCTTTGTAGGTTGTCAAAGTTTGTTGTGCCACTTCAATGGTGTGCGTGCACAGCGCATCGAGGAAGTCGCGGTCATGCGAAATAATCAGCAGCGTTGCGGGGTGGGTTTTGAGGTAATTTTCAAGCCACAGTACCGTATCTAAATCCAAGTGATTGGTCGGTTCATCGAGCAGTAATAAATCAGAGCGACACATCAACGCGCGCGCTAAATTAAGGCGCATGCGCCAACCGCCCGAAAAAGACTTGACCGCATTGCCTTGCTGCGACTGCGCAAAGCCCAAACCATTGAGCAATTGCGCGGCACGTGACGGTGCGGTGTAAGCATCGATACGGGTGAGCTCACCATAAATCGTACCGATGGCTTCTCCATTATCGCTCGCTTCGGCGGCGGCGAGTTGTGCATTGAGTTCGGTTAACTCGGCATCACCAGCCAAGACATAGTCCAATGCCGACTCATCCGTTTCGGGCATTTCTTGCGCCACATGAGCCACCACCCAGCGTGTGGGAATCGACACATCGCCTTGGTCGGCAAGCAACTCGCCGCGCAAAAGAGCAAACAAGCTCGACTTGCCTGTGCCGTTGCGCCCGACAACGCCGACGCGTTGTGCCGTGTCGATGCGGGCGTTGGCATCTTTGAGTAAAACAGACGTGCCACGTTGGAGGCGCAGGTTAGTGATGGTAATCATAGTCGACTTAAAATAAATAAAAGCCTTGCTGAAGCAAGGCTTGAAAGGAACGCAATTATAGCAAAATATCGCTTTTATAATCGACTCTTGTTCAGTTGATGTGCGTTATCTATGCTGAAAAGTAGTCCATAAACGATGATTTTAAGTATGTTTGATGAAATCAAAGTTTTGCTCTTTGACTGAAAAAATCTGGCTGGACAGTGTCCGTTAAATAATATTTTGAACGCTGTTGTGATTAAACGGTAACATGAAGACGAATGAACAATGTGTCATGTGGCCATGATGTTCAACGATTATAAGATAAGGAGTCGTTCATGAAAATCTCTGTTGAAGTTGTCGAAAAATTACTGGGCAAGGCTTATGATACGCTTGATGAACATACGCAAAAAGTGGCTCAACAGGTAGCTCATCGCAAGCATATTTCACGTAACCCGACGCAAGATCTTGATCGACAAAGTGATTTGGGTCAGCGTGCGGCAGATGCTGTGGCACGTTTTGGCGGCTCATGGACATTCATTACGATTTTTGTTGTGACCTTGGTCTCATGGGTGATTTTAAATTCGGTGATATTGGCGCAGCTGGGAAAACCGTTTGATCCATACCCTTATATATTGCTTAACCTGGTACTGTCAATGATTGCAGCGATTCAAGCGCCGATTATTTTGATGTCACAAAATCGTCAGTCCGAGAAAGATCGGCTGAATGCGGAGCATGATTACGAGGTGAATTTAAAAGCAGAGCTTGAAATTATGCTACTGCATGAAAAAATTGATTTATTGCGCGAAGGCCAATGGAGTGAGTTGTTGACGATTCAGAAGCAGCAATTGGCTTTACTGGGTAAATTGATGGATCAACAAGCAATGCCCATTGTCCATCCAATTAGTTGAATACTTTTGTCAGAAAAATAGCAGAAGAACAGCCGTTGTTGGATAACAAAAAAGCACATCAACCGATGTGCTTTTTTGATGATAAACGACGAATCATCAGTTTTGTGGATTCATCAACTCATCGAATGGAATGTCCTTCGTCGTTACTTTAGCTTTTGACAATGCCCAAGTGACTACGTTGTCTTCCATTGCAACCGCTTCGACTTCAGCCAAACGATTGGCGTCAGACATGTACCAGCGGATGAAGCCTTGTGGATCTTCGTACGCTTGAGCGATGTTGGCAACTTGTGCTTGTACCTGTTCTGGTGTTGCGCGTAAGTCATTGGCTTTGACCAGTTCCGCGATCAACAAGCCCAAACGAACACGACGCTCGGCGCGGTCTTTGAAAATGTCGGTTGGCAATGTCATTTTGTCATCGACGGGAATGCCGCGTTGACGTAAATCTTCTTTCGCGCCATTTTGCAAACGCTCGATGTCGTCATTGACCAGCGCGCTTGGCACGTCGAATGACACGACTTTGAGCAATGCATCCATCACGTTGTTTTTCGTGATTGATTTGGTGCGTTGCGCGATTTCGCGTTCTAAGTTGGCTTTGATGTCGGCTTGCATTTTGACCACGTCGCCATCTTTAACGCCGAGTGATTTTGCGAATTCAGCATCGAGTTCTGGCAAATGTGCGGTACCGACGTCTTTGACGGTTACGGTGAATTGCGCGGTTTTGCCGGCAACGTCTTTACCGTGGTAGTCGGCAGGGAAGGGTAAATCAAATGTGCTTGACTCGCCTTTTGACAAGCCTTCAATCGCTGTTTCGAATTCTGGCAACATGCGGCCTTGGCCGAGTACAAATGCATAGTCAGAAGCAGAGCCGCCGGCAAATGGTACGTCGTCGATTTTGCCTTCGAAATCGATCGTTACTTGGTCGTCTTTAGCTGCTTTTTTGTCAGCTGAGTGATAGTGCACGCGTTGTTGACGCAATACGTCAAGCGTACGTGCCACGTCAGCTTCTGTTACCGCGCATTGTGCTTGTTCAACTTCAATGCCGTTCAAGTCAACGCTGCCGATTTCTGGGTAAACTTCGAAGGTTGCGGTGAAACCCATTTCGCCGTCTACTTTATGTTCTTCGTTCGGTACGATGTTTGGCATGCCGGCAACGCGCAATTTTTCAGCATCCGCGTGTTTGGCAAATTGCTCACCCACTTGGTCGTTCAATGCTTCCCAGCTGGCTTGGCCGCCGTACATTTGTTTGACTTTAGCAACAGGTACTTTACCTGGGCGGAAACCGTCGATTTTGACGGTTTTGCTCATTTGTTGCAGGCGTTTGGTGGTCGCTGCGTCGATTTGTGCAGTAGTGACTGCTAAGTTAACGCTGCGCATTAAAGATGCGGCCATCGCAGGAGTTGCGGCAGTGCCGGATTGTTCTGTAGCAGTTTGTGTTTCAGTGGTCATGGAAAAGCCCTGTTTCAATAGGTAAACTAAATCGGTTGGTCAAAACGAACGCTATTATAGCAACAAAAAAGTAAAAAACCCAGACTTTGCTGGGTTTCGTCGATTATTGAATCATAATCTTGCCGATTGCTCAGGGTTTGGTTTTGTGTCCTAAATGCCGCGTGATTTTTTTGACGTTGGTCAATGTACGCAGGTTTTTAAAGACGTGCGCCAAGTGCACGCGATCGCTGACGTCAATGATTGCATCGATATGGACGGAGGTTTGGTGCGTGTTGAGGGTAACGTTTTCGATGTTGGCACCGGCTTCAGAAATCTTGCTGGCGACTTTGGCGAGTAAACCGCGCTCATTTTTGGCAACGACATGCAAGGCAACGGGAAATGGATCATCCAGTTCTGCTGTCATATCCCACTCCAAGGTAATCCAGCGTAAATTATCGTGAGCACGTTGGGCTTTTGCCGTAGGACAATCGGCGGTGTGTACGATGAGCCCTTGACGACGCAATAAATGACCAATGATCGCATCGCCGCGAATCGGGTAGCAACATTTGGATAGCGTCAATGTGTTGCTCTCGTCTCCGCGGATCACTAAGCGCTCGACTTCGGGTTTGACCATGGCATGAGCGGAGGTTTGCATGACGTTTGCGCTGGATAAATGCGGGCTGTGCGTGACCATCAATAAACGTTGCGCCGTGATATTGGCAGGGCGAATGCCGAGACCGACTTCGGAGAGCAGCTCTTCAATGGTTTTACAGCCGGTATCGGCGAGCAATTTGTCCCAAATTTCTTTGTCGTCGTGATCCGGATAATGGATATGTACCGCATCGACGGCTTGGCGGAACAATTGTTCGCCCAAATGCGCGGACTCGGAGAGACGCTGCGATTTGAAATAATGACGCAGTTCGGACCGTGCTTTGCCGGTTTTGACCCATTTAATCCATGCGGGTTGTGGGTACGCTTCGACGTCGGTGATGATGGCAATGCGGTCGCCGTTTTTCAACTCGGTCGACAGTGTGGCGTGGTTGCCATTGATGGTTGCAGCTGAGGCGTGATTACCAATATCGGTGTGAATGCTGTAAGCAAAATCAAGCACCGTGGCGTGGCGCGGTAAGGTAATGATGCGCGACTTTGGGGTAAAAACGTAAATCGCGTCGGGTGACAGATCAACTTTAATGTGTTCCAAAAACTCGATCGAATCATTGGTTTTTTGCTGGATATGTAGCAAGGATTGGAGCGTGATGTGCGACTGTTTTTGTACTTCCGAAAAACTCACGTCTTGTTCTTTGTATAACCAATGGGTTGCAATACCTGATTCGGCAATGCGATGCATTTCGTGGGTGCGGATCTGGAATTCAATCGGCGTGCCATACGGGCCGATCACGGTTGTGTGTAATGATTGATAACCATTTTTTTTCGACAGTGCAATGTAATCTTTGAATCGGCCCGGTACTGGATTGAACAGCGCATGCAATATGCCGATGCTCAAATAGCATTCGGCGCGCGTCGATACCAAAATGCGAATGCCATGAACATCCAACACTTTGGATAAACTCAATTTTTTAGTTTTCATCTTGCTGTAAATCGAGGCAAGATTTTTTTCTCGACCGCTCACATCGGCATCGATGTGATTTTGCATGAATGCTGCGTTGACTTTGTCTAAAACTTTTTCAAATAACTCACGTTTTTGCATGCGTGCGCGTTTGAGTGCCTTGTCGATCACGGCTGCGCGCAAATGATGGGTTTGGTAAAAACATAAATCCTGCAACTGGCGGTAGATTCCGTCTAAACCCAACCGATGGGCAATCGGTGCATAGATCTCCATCGTTTCGTGCCCGATACGGCGGCGCTTATCGAGCGATAGGGTTTCCATTGTCGATAGATTGTGCAAGCGGTCCGCCAGCTTGACCAAAATGACGCGAACATCGTCGGCCATGGCGAGCAGCATTTTGCGAAAACTCTCTGCTTGTTGCGCTTCTTTACTGTCAAAGTGCAGTTTGTCGAGTTTCGATAAGCCGTCAACCAGATTGGCTACCGGTGCGCCAAACTCATTGGCCAAGGTGATTTTATCAATGCCTGTGTCTTCTAAAACGTCATGAAGCAGCGCAGCCATAATCGATTGAGTGTCGAGTTTCCAGCTGGCACATAAAGTGGCAACTGCGATTGGATGAGTGATGTATGGCTCACCCGTTTGGCGAAACTGACCGAGGTGTGCGGCATCCGCTACATTAAACGCCGCACGGATTTTGGTACAGTCATCCGTTGAGAGGTAAGTGGATAATTCGCTGAATAAATCCGTTAAGCCGTCTTTAATCAGATCGGCATGCTGTAGTTTATGTGCTGTTGCGCCCGCCATAATCGTACTCGCCGCATGTGGATCGGGCGGC
Source organism: Formosimonas sp. (assembly GCA_044357705.1). Classification (GTDB taxonomy): domain Bacteria; phylum Pseudomonadota; class Gammaproteobacteria; order Burkholderiales; family Burkholderiaceae; genus Hydromonas. Next base: position 6,950 of record JBIKPB010000018.1, read on the forward strand.
GTAGAGTGGGATGATGAGCGGGTTTTGGGCATAGGAGTTTATTTTTATCAGGTGATTAAAAAAGCCATTGTTTCCAATGGCTTTTGTTGTTGCAGCCAAATCATCAGCTGGGTACTTTGAGTAACATTTCAACACCGACTTCACCGGCGGCAATCTCGCGTAAGGCAGTGACGGTCGGCTTGTCGTTGCTGGTGACGCGTGCTGTGTGACCTTGTGCCAATTGGCGGGCACGGTAGGTTGCTGACAGGGTCATTTCAAAACGATTTGGGATTTTCTTCAAGCAGTCTTCGACGGTGATGCGTGCCATGATATTTCCTTTGTATGAGGGTGTTACGGATTTGGAGTTGAGTTGAGTGCGCCATTTATTTGGCGTGAATGCCCAAGTCATAAAACAGATTGGGACGGCGCGAGAATTGCTGGGCAAAACGTAAACGTGCGGCTTTGACGATATGAATCAAATCCGCCAATGCACTGTCCAAATTTTCGTTAATGATAACATATTCAAACTCTGGCGCGTGCGCCATTTCGCCGCCAGCGGCGAGTAAGCGACGGGTGATGACCTCTTCAGAGTCGGTGCCGCGTTTGTGCAAGCGTTCTTGCAAGGCGGTCAGCGAAGGGGGCAGAATGAAGATGCCGACCATATTCGGAAAGTGCGTGCGCACTTGTTGAGCCCCTTGCCAGTCGATTTCGAGCAAAACGTCTTTGCCACTGTTTAGCGCTTCAGAAATCCACGCTTTAGATGTTCCATAATAGTTGCCATGGACTTCTGCGGATTCGATGAACTCGCCTTGATTTTGTCGATTCAAAAAGTCTTCAACGCTGGTAAAGTGGTACGACACCTCATGTTGCTCACCCGAACGTGGCGCACGTGTGGTGTATGAGATCGACAATTGAATGTTTGGGTCGTCCTTGAGCAAAGTGTTGACTAAGGTTGATTTGCCCGCGCCGCTGGGAGCGGCAACCACAAATAGTGTACCCGGTTGGGCGATTTGACTAACGGGCATTAAGTGCTCCACTCAAGATGATTAAAGTGCTGTGATTATAACGCATCCAACAATGACTTTTACAGTGTGAATACGTGCGCTGTCCGCCAACTATTCAATATTTTGCACCTGCTCGCGCATTTGCTCGATGATCAGTTTGAGGTTCATCGAGGCTTCAGTTTGCAGCAAGCTGGCTGATTTAGAGCCAAGCGTATTGGCCTCACGGTTGAATTCTTGCATCAAAAAGTCGAGTTTTTTGCCGATGCCGGTTGTTGCGCCATTTTTGAGGATGTTGCGTGTGTTGGCGATGTGACCATCGAGTCGGTCCAGCTCTTCCGCGACGTCGATACGAATCGCGGTCATACTGGCTTCTTGTCGGATGCGTTCGATCAGCTCTTCACGCGGAATCGCTGATGTCGCAATGCTCACATCGTTTTTACTCGCATCTACTGCTTTAAATAAACGCTCGGCCAGTTTGGCTTCTTGATGTGCGAGCAGTTCGGGGAGCTTGATGCGTAAATCATCGACAATCGCAGTAATTGCAGCGAGACGATCATTTAAAGTTTGCGTCAAATGTGCACCTTCGGCAGCGCGGCTGTCTAAAAATGGATTGATCGCTGCGATTGCCAGTTGCTCGATTTCGACTGCCGTGAGGTCAGTAAAAACGCTGGACGCACCGGCACTACTCGGGACTACACCGGGTTGTTGCAATAGTTCTGCAACCGTCATAGCTGTAGCCGTGGAAGCGTGTTGCAGGATTAAATTTTGTATGTTTAAAGCGTTTTGTAAGGCTTCAATGTTGATTTCCGCAGAGCTCGTGGTGCTGACATGGGCTTGCCATGTGATTTTGCATTCGATTTTGCCGCGTTTGATGCGTTGAGCGATGGCATCGCGCAAGATGCTTTCGTGCGGGGCGAGCTCTTCGGGGATTTTAAAGCTTAAATCGAGATAGCGACTGTTGACGCTTTTAAGTTGTAAGTTGAGTTGGCATTGCGGCAAGTTAATGCTGCCGGTGCCGAAGCCGGTCATGCTGTAAACGTGAGTGGCGGTCATTTGAGTGTTCCGAAAAAGATGAGTCCCTACTGGTTTAGGGTGCAAGCGGCCCAATTTGAAGGATGGCCTCAAGATTTGAAACCACGCTACAATGCTGCTTTATTGATAAAGGAATCCGACATGATACACCGATCAGAGAACCGCGCGCCTGACCAATTGCGAAAAGTCAGTATCGAGCGCCATTACACCCAACATGCCGAAGGATCGGTATTAATCAGTTTTGGCAATACTAAAGTATTGTGCAATGCGAGCGTGCTTGACAAAGTTCCGCCGCACAAAAAAGGTTCTGGCGAAGGTTGGGTTACGGCGGAGTACGGTATGCTGCCGCGGGCAACGCACACGCGCAGTGACCGCGAAGCAGCGCGTGGCAAACAAACGGGGCGAACGCAAGAAATCCAACGCTTGATCGGACGCTCGCTACGCGCTGTGGTGGATTTAAAGTTATTGGGCGAAACCACGATTCACATCGACTGCGACGTGATTCAGGCGGATGGCGGTACGCGTACTGCAGCGATTACCGGCGCTTATGTAGCGCTGATGGACGCAGTTGGTGTTTTGCTCGCGCGTGGCAAAATCACGCAAAATCCTGCCCGTGATGCGATTGCTGCGATTTCGGTCGGCGTGGTCAACGGTCTGCCGATGCTTGATTTGGATTATTCTGAGGACTCGGGTTGCGATACGGATATGAATGTCGTGATGACGGGAGCCGGTGGCTTTGTCGAAATTCAAGGCACGGCGGAAGGCACCCCGTTCAGTACATCTGATTTGACCGCATTACTGGCTTTGGCACAAAAAGGCATTGGTGAACTGGTTGAGGCGCAAAAATCAGCTTTGGCGCTAAGCCATGTTTAAGCAGATCGGTTGTTAAACATGTTGAACTCGATTTTAACCATTGTCATGACCATCGCTTTTGCGCTTGGTATGGGCAGTTTATTTTACGGCTGGGTTTTCGGTTTGGTTGCGATTCCGACTTTGACGAACAGCAGTCGTATGAAATACCTGTTGTTAATTGGCGGTATTTTAATTCCACCGATAGGCCTGATCATTTGTTTGGCGAGTTACCAAAAAACACGATATGCCAGTCGATTCATTATCGCGGGTTTGTTTTTATTGGCCATCGCAGGTGTTACGTTGCGTATTGCTTATCAAATTGGCGCGTAGCTGAATCGCTTGGGGCATTGAAGTCATTTAGTGATAAAAAAGCGAACTTTCGAGTTCGCTTTTTTATGTGCATTGCACCATTATTTCATAATATAAAAATAACTATCGTATCGTGAAAAAGTGCTTGCGGGGGCTAAACTCAGAGCATAGAATGCAAAACAATCATAGGGCATAGCGTAATTGCTCAACATGAGGTAGCCAAACAACAGACATCACTTAGACTGGAGACACCGGTATGACGCAACAAAACACCAGCGTGGATATTGACACGCAAGAAACCCAAGAATGGTTAGAAGCACTGGATGGCGTGATTGCCAATGAAGGCTCGGAGCGCGCCGGCTTTTTGATCGACAAACAAATTTCTTACGCACGCACGCATGGTGTTCACCAGCCATTTCATGCACAAACGCCGTATATCAATACCATCCCTGTCGAGCAGCAACCCCGCATTCCCGGTGATCAAGACATCGAGCATAAAATCCGCTCGTATGTGCGTTGGAACGCGATGGCGATGGTTTTACGCGCCAATAAAGACACCAATGTCGGTGGTCACATTGGCTCATTCCAATCTTCAGCAACTTTGTATGAAGTCGGGTACAACCATTTTTGGCACGCACCTTCTGAAAATCACGGCGGTGATTTGGTGTTTTCGCAAGGTCATTGCTCACCTGGTATTTACTCGCGTGCCTACATGCTCGGCCGTTTTACTGATGAGCAGTTGGATTCGTTCCGTCAAGAGGTTGACGGCAAAGGCATTTCATCGTACCCACATCCTTGGTTGATGCCTGATTTTTGGCAGTTCCCAACGGTGTCCATGGGCTTGGGCCCGATTATGGCGATTTATCAAGCGCGTTTCATGAAGTACATTCAAGACCGTGGTTTGCTGAAAACCGAAGGCCGCAAGGTTTGGGCGTTTTTGGGTGATGGCGAGACGGATGAGCCAGAGTCTTTGGGTGCGATTGGTATGGCTGGTCGCGAAAAACTCGGCAACCTTGTATTTGTCATCAACTGTAATTTGCAACGTTTGGATGGGCCTGTGCGCGGCAATGGCAGCATCATTCAAGAGCTCGAATCAGAATTCCGTGGTTCAGGCTGGAATGTGATTAAAGTCGTCTGGGGCACCAAGTGGGACAGCCTGTTTGCGCGTGACAAAAAGGGTATGTTGATGCAACGCTTGGGCGAAATCGTCGATGGTGAATACCAAACGATGAAATCGAAAAATGGCGCGTACGTGCGTAAAACTGTATTCAATACACCAGAGCTCGAAGCCTTGGTGGCTGATTGGTCAGACGAAGACATTTGGCAGCTCAACCGTGGCGGTCATGATCCACACAAAATCTATGCAGCATTTAAAGAGGCGCAAGAAGCCACCGACCAGCCGACTTTGATTTTGGCCAAAACGGTTAAAGGTTATGGCATGGGTTCATCAGGTGAAGCACAAAACACGGTGCATCAGCAAAAGAAAATGGCGATTGAAGACATTCGTGCCTTCCGTGATCGCTTTGAGATTCCGGTGTCAGACGAGGACATTGAAAAAACACCATACGTGCGTTTCCCAGAAGGTTCAAAAGAGCTCGAATACATGCGTGCTCGTCGTATGGAGTTGGGTGGTTATTTGCCGCAACGTCGCCGCAAAGCCGATGTGTCGTTGCAAATCCCTGAGTTGTCATTGTTTGAGCCTTTGCTCAAAGAGACCGCCGAAGGTCGTGAAATTTCGACCACCATGGCGTTTGTGCGTATGCTCAATATTTTGTTGAAAGACAAAAACATCAACAAAAACATCGTACCGATTGTGCCTGATGAGTCACGCACGTTTGGTATGGAGGGTTTGTTCCGCCAACTTGGCATTTGGAACCAAGAAGGGCAAAAATACACGCCGCAAGATCACGATCAATTGATGTTCTACAAAGAAGATAAATCGGGTCAAGTTCTGCAAGAGGGCATTAACGAAGCGGGCGCGATGTGTGATTGGATCGCGGCAGCGACGGCGTACTCGACGCACAATGTGCAGATGATTCCGTTTTATATTTTCTACTCGATGTTTGGTTTCCAACGCATTGGTGATTTATGCTGGGCGGCGGGCGATATGCGTGCACGCGGCTTCCTCGTTGGCGGTACAGCAGGTCGCACGACATTGAACGGCGAAGGCTTACAGCACGAAGACGGTCACTCACACCTGTGGTCAGGTGCGATTCCGAACTGTATTTCGTATGATCCGACATTTGCTTATGAAATCGCGGTGATTGTGCAAGACGGTTTGCGCCGCATGTATCAAGAACAAGAGGACGTTTATTATTACCTAACGGTGATGAACGAAAACTACGCGCATCCAGCATTGCCTGCTGGTCAAGAGGCTAACATCATCAAAGGCATGTATCCATTCCGCGTGAGCGGCAATGCACATGTGCGTTTGCTCGGTTCAGGTACGATTTTCAATGAAGTCATCGCAGCGGCTGAGTTGCTCAAAAACGACTGGAATGTCGACGCAGATTTGTACTCATGCCCAAGTTTCATCGAGCTCGCACGCAATGGCTCAGCGGCTGAGCGCACCAACATGCTCAACCCAACTTCGCCACGCACTGTATCGCATGTGGAGCAAATGCTCGGCGGCTCGACTGCGCCGGTGATTGCATCGACCGATTACGTTCGTGCTGTTCCTGAGCAAATCCGTGCGTTTGTTCCTGCGCGTTATACGGTGCTCGGTACGGATGGCTTTGGTCGCTCGGACACGCGTGAGAAGCTGCGTCATTTCTTTGAAGTGAATCGCTATTGGGTGACGGTTGCATCGCTCAAAGCATTGGCCGACCAAGGCACAATCGCACATGACGTGGTGGCGCAAGCGATCACAAAATACAATTTGGATGTGAACAAGCCCAATCCAATGACCGTGTAATCCAAGCGCTCCCGTGCTTTGTGCGGGAGCACTTTTATTTTTAATCGTGTTAGGACAATACAGTGAGTCAAGCCTTAAAAGTGGTTGCGCAATTACACATACAGCCAGAACAAGTTTCGGTCGCTTTGCCGCTGTTTCAGACTTTGGTCAAACAAGTGCGTGAAGAGCACGGTTGTATCGCATATGTGTTGTTTCAAAATACCTGTGATTCTGCCAAGTTTACGATGATTGAGGAGTGGGCTGACGAATCGGCCTTGGCGCAACATGCTGAAGCGCTCAAAGCATCTACTATTTTTCGGCAAATCATGCCATTGCTTGCCGGTGCGCCGGATGTTCAGACATATTTTGAAGTTTAACTGTATTTTTTAACGCATCAGAATAAATAATTATGAGGAAGACAAAATGAGCCAACTCATCGAAGTAAAAGTACCCGATATCGGTGACTACAGTGATGTTCCCGTCATCGAAATTCACGTCAAAGTCGGCGACACCGTTGCCGTCGAAGATTCACTCGTCACACTCGAATCGGACAAAGCCACGATGGACGTGCCATCCAGCGCGGCTGGTGTGGTCAAGGAAATCAAAGTCGCTATGGGCGATAAAATCGGCGAGGGCAGTATCGTCGTCGTGCTTGAAGCGGCGGAAAGCGCTGCGGCACCTGCACTTGCCGAAGCACCTGCGCCCGCAGCGGCTCCTGCTCAAGCTTCACTGGCCGCAGCTCCAGCACCTGTTGCTGAATCAGCAGCGCCTGTATCCGGTGGTTTGGTTGAAGTAAAAGTTCCTGATATCGGTGATTATTCAGACGTGCCTGTCATCGAAATTCACGTTAAAGTCGGCGATACCATCGCTGTTGAAGATGCTTTGGTCA
>JBIKPB010000172.1:0-3994 GCA_044357705.1 Formosimonas sp.
CCCTAAACTGCTACTTTAACTCGGATATTGTAACCGTTTTTACGCATAAAACCCAGCCCCCTGATAGGGTTTTTGTTTCATTTGTGAGTCAAAAAAGTAAAAAAGCCGCGGCAATTGCCGCGGCTTTTTTATCTTTAAAACAAATGAAATGCGAATTAAACTGAAAACGAAGAACCACAACCACAGGTGGTTGAAGCATTTGGATTTTTGATGACAAATTGCGCACCTTCCAAATCCTCTTTATAGTCGATTTCTGCTCCAACAAGATATTGATAACTCATTGAGTCAACCAACAAAGTCACCCCATTTTTGTCGATCGCGGTGTCGTCTTCATTAATAATTTCATCGAAGGTAAACCCATATTGAAAACCCGAGCAACCACCGCCCTGCACAAATACGCGAAGTTTTAAATCAGGGTTACCTTCCTCAGCGATAAGATCTTTAACTTTATCTGCCGCATTGTCCGTAAAGACAAATGGCCCAGTGCTTAAATTGATTTCGGAGACGGCGTTCATGGTAGTTGTCCTTTTAAATAAATGACGTTTGACCTGATTATACAGCATTCGCGACGTTACGGCACGAGGCCGATACCGAGCAACCCTGCCGTCTCATTCAAATCAAACATGATGTTCATGTTTTGGACTGCCTGCCCTGCGGCGCCTTTAACTAAATTATCCTGCACAACCAAAACAACGAGCGTATCACCATTGCGATGCAATGCAATGCGCAATGTATTTGAACCCCTTACTGAACGGGTTTCTGGATGCGAACCAAAAGGCATGACATCAACAAAAGGCTCATTGGCATACGTTTTCTCAAACAATTTTTGCAACTCGTCGTTGCTCATTGCAACGGCTTCGGGCAATAGATTTGCGTAGAGCGTCGAGTGCATACCACGAATCATTGGCGTGAGATGCGGTGTAAAAATCAAATTGACTTTTTGCTGGGTCATTTTGCTCAATTGCTCAATCGTCTCTGGTGTGTGACGATGACCACTGGCACCATAGGCTTTAAAACTGTCACCCGACTCACAAAACAAAGTCCCAATTTCTGCTTTACGTCCGGCCCCAGATACACCCGATTTACAGTCAGCAATTAACATACCGGCATTGACCAAATTATTTTTCAAAAGGGGATAAAAACCAAGCTGCATCGTGGTTGGATAACAACCAGGATTACCGACCAAGCGCGCAGATTTAATCGCATCACGATTGAGCTCAGACAAACCATACACAGAGTCAGACAATGCTTCCGTTGCGGTATGCGCCGACTTATACCACTTTTCAAAAACCACTGTATCTTGCAATCGAAAATCCGCACCTAAGTCAATCACTTTGACACCCTTTTCGATCAATGCTGGAGCCTGTGCCATCGCAACACCATGCGGTGTTGCGAAAAAGACCACATCGCACTCATCCAAAATCCCGCTTGCCGGATCAGCAAACTTGAGCTCCACGACACCACGTAAATTAGGAAACATCGTGCTGACAGGGAGACCATCTTCGGAGCGCGACGTAATTGCATGCAGCTGCACATCAGGATGACGCACCAACAAACGCAACAACTCCACACCAGTATAACCCGTACCACCAACGATGCCCACCTTGATTTTACTCATCTCATTCCCTTTGCATTTATAGTTCCCGCTGTATGCTCACCAGCCAAAAACTCAATCCATAGAAGCACTCAAAATAATTTCGCAGCATAACAAAAAAGACCGCAAACTGCGGTCTTTTTTGAGTGCAACAAAACGTAAAATTAACGTTTTGAGAACTGTTTGCGACGACGCGCTTTGCGGAAGCCGACTTTTTTACGCTCAACTTCACGTGCATCACGCGTAACCAAACCTGCTTGTGACAAGGTTGATTTCAATTCTGCGCTGAAGTCAATCAATGCACGAGTGATACCGTGACGCACCGCACCCGCTTGACCTGACTCACCACCGCCGCAAACATTGACCATAATGTCAAATTTTTCAGTTGTTTGAGTCAATTCGAGCGGTTGACGGATGACCATCAAACCTGTTTCACGCGCAAAGTATTCGTTCGCTGGCTTACCGTTTACAACGATTTTGCCTGAACCTGCTTTTAAGAATACACGAGCCACCGCACTTTTACGACGACCTGTACCGTAGTTGTAGTTACCGTTCATCATTATTCCTTAAATGTCCAACACTTGAGGTTGTTGAGCTGTGTGTGGGTGCTCAGCGCCCGCATACACTTTGAGTTTTTTGATCATTGCGTAGCCCAAAGGACCTTTTGGCAACATGCCTTTAACGGCTTTTTCCAACGCACGACCCGGAAAACGCTCTTGCATTTTACGGAAATTAGTCTCGTAAATACCACCTGGGTAGCCTGAGTGGCGGTAGTATTTTTTGTCTTCAAATTTCGCGCCGGTGACGCGCAATTTGTCGGCATTAACGACAACGATAAAATCGCCTGTGTCTACGTGTGGCGTAAACTCAGGTTTATGCTTACCGCGCAAACGAAGTGCAACTTCACTGGCTACACGACCCAACACTTTATCGGTTGCATCAACGACGTACCAGTCGTGCTGAACCTCATGTTGTTTTGCTGAAAAAGTTTTCATTACTTATTCCTACAATTTTTCTTAAAAAAACCATTTAACGAACATTTCCCCGCTTATATGAAAAGATGCGGACTCTCCCGAAACGACATTTTTATGGGCTAGCCGGTCATTATCATTGCTTTAAGCACCTGTGTCAAGAATTTATTAAAAACAACAACTTATTAACAGGTTTTTACACAAAACCATTATTTCCTTGCCCCACAAAAAAAATCCCAAGTCAAAAAACTTGGGATTGAAATCCACCAAAGGAGGGTGGAGGAGACACTGGAAGAGTTGCACCGCAAATCAGACTAACTTTTTTGCTCACAACCAATGATTCATATTATACAGAAAATTTTGTGCATTGCAAGATAAATCAGAACATTCATGCTTATTCTACTGCAGATTAAAATATACGCCAATATTTAGCATACAAATGCCCTTAACCAGTAAAACTTCTTGTTTAAATTAATTTTTCAAATAAACTTATTATTCAAACTGATGTTTTTTTGCACTAGCACATTCTTCCATAAAAACCGATACTAGTTTGATCTACACGCTACAGACTCCCCTATATAATAGCGAACATATTTATTGTCATTGACGAAAAAGGATAAATGATGGAATGCACGGTACGCTGGGTTGGCCCGAATGCTGGAATGTCTTTTTTAGGCGAGTCCGGCACAAATCACGCGGTGTTAATGGACGGTGCTCCCGAAGCTGGTGGCCGCAATTTAGGCCCTCGCCCGATGGAAATGGTATTGATCGGCACAGGCGGTTGCACCGCGTTCGACATCGTGATGATCTTACAAAAAGGCCGTCAAAATGTAAGCGGTTGCGTGGTTAAACTAACGGCCGATCGCGCCGACACCGACCCGAAAGTATTCACCCGTATTCACTTTCACTTTGTAGTGAGCGGACAACAATTATCAATGGCTGCCGTTGAGCGTGCTGTCAAACTGTCGCATGAGAAATACTGTTCTGCCAGCATCATGTTGGCACACTCAGTTGAAATGAGTCACAGCTTCGAGGTCATTGACAGCAATGCAACAAAAACCTAAGTCGTTCACAAATAGCATCAAAATGAAGTGCTGCTGCGTTGAAACAAATCACCTTTTGCCGCGAACTTGTGCCTCGCAAGACAGAAACATCTCTAACTGAAAAACTCAGTTCCTCTGCAAGCCATTCACACAATGCAGCATTCGCGCGCCCATCAATAGGCGGCACAGCCAAACGAATCTTGATTCGCTCTCCATATATACCAAACCAAGCCGTACTTTTTGCACATGGCTGAATGTAGACGTACAACCACAAATCATCACCTTTGCACGGTGAATTAAAGTACGAATAGCAATTTTCGCAGATTGAAAAAGGCCAAGTGAGGCATCACATGGTTGACTTCAATCACCAAATCGAAAGTTGCCAT
>JBIKPB010000173.1:0-3978 GCA_044357705.1 Formosimonas sp.
GCAATATGCACAAAAATATTCCTTGGCATCCAATCAGGTGGATGAGTTTACGGTTAATGCTACGCCTTATTCTGTGCCGGTTTATGAGCGTTTTGGTTTTGTCGTTGCTGGTGATCGAGTCGAGCGCAAAGGCATTGCGTATGTGCCGATGATTTTAAAAAAGCAGTGACGCTATTTGTGATATTTGAAGCATTACCCTAAAAAGGAAAAAGAATGAAAGCCCTTGCAAAATTGAGTCGTGAAAAAGGTTTGACGCTCACCGATTTGCCGATGCCCGAAGTGGGTCACAATGATTTATTGATTAAAATCACCAAAACCGCAATCTGTGGCACCGACATGCACATCTGGAACTGGGATGAGTGGGCGCAAAAAACCATTCCAGTACCGATGCAAGTCGGGCATGAATATATTGGCGTGGTTGCGGGGATGGGGCAAGAAGTGACGGGGTTCACGATTGGTGAGCGCGTTTCGGGCGAAGGGCACATCACCTGCGGTTATTGCCGTAATTGCCGTGCGGGGCGACGCCATTTGTGTCGTAACACTGTGGGCGTAGGCGTTAATCGTGCCGGTGCTTTTGCGGAGTATTTGGTGATCCCAGCGTTTAACGCGTTTCTGATTCCGGACGAGATTCCAGATGATTTGGCCGCAATCTTTGATCCGTTTGGCAATGCGGTACACACAGCGTTATCGTTTAACTTAATCGGCGAGGATGTTTTGATTACTGGCGCTGGTCCGATTGGCATCATGGCGGTCGCGATCGCAAAACACGTCGGTGCGCGTCATGTGGTCATCACCGATGTCAACGACTACCGTCTCGATTTGGCGCGTCAAATGGGCGCGACACGTACGGTCAATGTCACTCAGGAAAATCTGGCCGATGTCATGGCGGAACTCAACATGCATGAGGGTTTTGATGTCGGGTTAGAAATGTCGGGTAATCCAACTGCATTCCGCCAAATGCTTGAACAGATGAATCACGGTGGCAAAATTGCATTACTGGGTATTCCACCGGGTGAAACCGCGATTGACTGGAATCTGGTCATTTTCAAAGGGCTCGAACTCAAAGGCGTGTATGGCCGTGAAATGTTTGAAACGTGGTACAAAATGGTGGCACTGATTCAATCGGGTTTAGACATCAGTCCGTTGATCACGCACCATTTTAAAGTGGATGATTTTAAACAGGCCTTTGAGGCGATGAACTCGGGGCAAAGCGGTAAGGTGATTTTGGATTGGGCTTGATTACTATTTGAATCAAAAAAACCAGCGAATTCGCTGGTTTTTTATGCACCGCCTTCGATGGCGCGTTCGCCTGCGTGTTGCTGATGCAGCTTTTCAAGCATGGAAGTGGTTTTGTTGAGCATGTCGTGCGCCACCGCATCATAGGCACGTTGTAGTGCGAAACCAAACGCATAAGCGTCTGCACCGCCGTGGCTTTTAATGACCACGCCGCGTAGCCCCAGTAATGCAGCGCCGTTGTATTGACGATTATCGACTTCGCGTTTAAATGCTTTGAGTGCGGGCAGGGCAAATGTTGCTGAGATTTTGCGCAGCCATGAGCTTTTGAATTCACTAATTAAGCGCTGGCGTACTAAGTCGCTCAGACCTTCGGCGGTTTTGAGCAATACATTGCCGACAAAACCGTCGCAGACGACCACGTCAACGCCGCCTTTAAAAATATCGTTACCTTCGACATTACCAATGAAGTTGATGGGGGCATCGCTGAGTAGGGCGGCGGCTTGCTTGACGATTTCGTTGCCTTTGATCGCTTCTGCCCCGATATTAAGTAAACCGACGCGTGGATTGCTCGCAAATGCGTGGGTCATCGTCGCTGATACAAACGACGCGCCCATCAAGGCGAATTGCTGTAAATGTTCCGCTGTGCAATCTACGTTCGCGCCCAAGTCAAGCACTGTCGTCCCTGAGCGATCCATGTTGGGTAAAATCGAAGCAATTGCAGGTCGATCAATACCATCCAATGTTTTCAGTACAAAGCGCGCAATTGCCATAAGTGCACCGGTATTGCCTGCAGAAACAGCGGCTTGTGCATGACGATCCTTGACTTGATTGATGGCTACGCGCATGGATGAGTCTTTTTTACGGCGTAATGCAGTTTCGAGCGCATCATCCATCGTGATCACTTCAGAAGCATGAATCAAACGAACACGAGGGTGATTGATGAGACTGGCTGATTCACGGTGGGCTTTGATTCGATTCTCATCACCGACCAATAATAAGTGCACGTTCGTTTGACGTTCTAAAAACAATGCACAAGCCGGTAACGTTACGCTCAAACCAACATCACCGCCCATCGCATCAATGGCGAGCGTGATCTTGTCAGTATTTGGCGCAGTTGAATTCATGTGCAAAGAGAAGAGTGATATGAAAAAGAAAAAGACAAAAAGCTGGTATAAACCAGCTTATCTGTTTGAAGCACGATCAAACGAGCTTAACGAGTCGAATTATTCGTCGTTTTTAGTTTTCATCACTTTTTTGCCACGGTAAAAACCGTTCGGGCTGATGTGATGACGCAAATGTACTTCACCAGTAACTGGCTCAACTGCAGTTGAAGGACCTGTCAAAAAGTCGTGTGAACGGTGCATACCGCGTTTTGAAGGTGATTTTTTGTTTTGTTGAACTGCCATTTCGAACTCCTAGTGTGCTTCTAATCGAGAATTCGTGATTGTAGACGAATTTTGCTTTTTTGCCAAGTAAAATTTACTTGAGTTTAGCCAATACGTCAAAAACTGAGGCTTTTTGTCCGCTGCTGGTGGGTAATTGGGTCGGACAAAGGTCGTGAACCAGAGTAAGCGGTAGGCTGAGGATGACTTCGTCTTCGAGTAAATCCAAAATATCGAAATCCGTTGAACCCACCATTTTTTCGGGCGCATCGCTCCCCGCAATGATGGCATTGAGTTCATCTTCTTCTGAATCCAAGTCCGCTTCTGATGCGACCAAATGCAAAGTGTTGTCAACGCTGACGGTGTGCTGCAATGCTTCCAAGCAACGTTGGCAGGTCATTTGCAGTTCGCCTTGGATTTCAATGTGCAGCAAAGGGTATTTTTGCGTATTGCTTTCGCCTGAAACGCGATAAGCCAACGCGCCGGACGTGTCGGTTAAATCTCCGCGCAAGCGGGTTAATTGGTCGACTGGTAATTCGCCTTTGAATTCACCGCCAGTTTTGGCAAGGTTAAAAACGTCAATGGAGGTTGTGCTCATGTTTGTGCTCTAGATTACGGAAACTTTGCGATAATAACGCTTTTTGCGCGGACACATGAATAAATTTCCTCAGCTGATTCTCGGCTCATCGTCTAAATATCGTCAAGAGTTGTTGTCGCGCTTGCATTTACCTTTTAGCATCGTTAGTCCGAACATTGACGAGTCGATCCGCATAGGTGAAACTCCCGTCGACACCGCTATGCGTCTTGCACTTGAAAAAGCCCAACATATTGCTTTAACGCATCCTGAAGCGATCATTATTGGCGCCGATCAGGTCGCGACGGTTGATAACGTTCAATTGGGTAAAGCAGGAAATCACGCCAATGCGCTCAAGCAACTGCAAGTGATGCGGGGCAAAACGGTTTTGTTTCACAGTGCTTTGTGTGTGTTAGATGCGCGAACTGGGCAGTCTGACGTTCGGGGTGTGATTACACGAGCGACTTTACGTGATTTATCTGATGACGAGTTAAGTGCGTATTTACACATTGAACAACCTTACGATTGTGCGGGAAGTGCAAAAGTTGAGGGTTTGGGGATTACTTTGTTGGAGAAAGTCGAGTCTGACGATCCTACGGCCTTGATCGGTTTGCCTTTGATTGCATTGACGGAGATGTTACGTGCAGTTGGAATTAAATTCTATCAAAGTCAGGGCAGTACGAAATGAGCAAAGGCACATTATTTTTAATTCCCAACACATTGGGCTCGCATGAAACACGTGATGCGGTATTGCCGGCGGACGTACAAGCAATCGCTGCAGGTTGT
>JBIKPB010000023.1:0-12359 GCA_044357705.1 Formosimonas sp.
ATTCGCGCTTCGGGTACCGAGCCCTTGATTCGCGTAATGGTAGAAGCACAAGATGCTCGCGTCGCCCGCGAGCAAGCCCAGCGCATGGCCGATAGTTTGATCTAAAACGCCCATATCACAACAATTATCACTCACCCGACTCAAGCTCACTTATGCCTCTTCAAATATTGTTGCACCAAATACAAGAAGCCCTCAATCACAAACAATTTGAGCAAGCGCTTCAATTGGCTGAATCGGGCATAACTGCATACCCCGAAGCAGATGCCTTATATTTCTTAGCGGCATTTGCCTGTACGCCCCTTGAGTTACCTGAAAAAGCACTGGCTTATCAACGACATGCCATTAAACTCGCACCCGACAATGCTATTTATCATTTCAACGCAGCCGTGTACGCCAACAATTTAGGCGGCAAGGAGATGGAGTTGCGCGGCATGCTGCATTATCAACGTGCCTTAAGAATTGATCCGAATTACGCGGACGCACTGTGGAATTACGGCGAAAATTTGCGTTTGAACGGCCATATTCACTTGGCGATTGATTGCTTTAATCGTTTGATCGCACTGAATAAAATTTACCCCAAGCTCTACAACCGCCTCGCAGCATGCTATGAAAGCATCAATGATCGAGAAAAGACCGATGCGCTTTACGAGCAACTGTTACAAGACAAAACCGACGTCATCACCGCTTGGGGGTACGCAACAGAGCAATTGCGTCGCGAGAATTTCGCAGTCGGCTGGGAATACTACAACAAGCGTTTTGAGTGCAGTTGGCTGAACAATGCTTATCATTATCCTTTTACTTTACCCTTCTGGGACGGTCAAATGCGTCCCAACATGACATTATTGCTTCATGGGGAGCAAGGGTTGGGCGATGAAATGATGTTTGCTTCAACGTTCAATGAGCTGTTGCAAGAAGCTAAAACCGTCAGTGCCAAGGTAATTATTGGCTGTAAAGCACCTGTCGCGCGTTTGTTTCAAACCAGTTTCCCTGATGCTGAAGTTTATATACACAGCTATGATCGTCCTATGGATATCAGTTCATTAACGATTGATGCTCATTTGCCAATGGGGAACTTATTGGCGCGCTATCGCAAAACTCATGCGGACTACAAGACCCACCAAGCACCTTATCTCTTTGCCGTCCCTCAACGCAGCAACGATTATGCTCAGAGCATTACACAGTTGGGACGTGAATCAATCGATGGCAAGCGGCGTTTTCGTGTCGGTCTGATGTGGAGCACCGTCGCAAATGAAACGGTCAGCCGCTTCGTCTTGTCAGCGAGCCGCCGCAGTATTTCAGCCGAGCTGCTGGCGCCATTGTCGGATTTAGTTGACGATGTCGAGTTCATCAGCTTGCAAAATGCGGAGTGTGGGTCACAAGCCGCACTGATCCCACAATTGGAGATCGTCGACTTTAGCTTGGATCAAGCCGACTTTTATGACACCGCAGCGTTAATGCAAAATCTGAATCTGGTCATCACCATTGACACTTCGGTTTTCCATTTGGCTGCAGCCATGGGCATTGAAACATGGGTTGCATTGATTGAACACCCCGAATGGCGCTTTGGTCAACAGGAGCGCACAGAGTCTTACTGGTATGGCAATACGCGCTACTTCAGACAAAGCAAAAAAGACTGCTGGACTGATGTAATTGACCATATTCGCGACGCCTTAGCAGAGCGAATTCGAAACTGACCCATTCAAAATAAAAAGCCTTGTTCATCAACAAGGCTTTTTATTTTGGCTTTCAATAATTTTGATACGACTACAGTTGTTTCAACAACATCCATGCTTCCTTTTTCAGCTCAGGTCGCGCAATCATCTCCGTCAATCCTGGCAACTTGACTGGATTAGCGGTTTCCCATTGATGATCAACCGCTCCCAATGTCAACACGATCAACTCATCCGCAACTTTTAGCGGTTGCTCAAAAACCGAGCGAGGAAGCGCTTGAACATTCAGCACAGGCCAACTCGGCAAGCCCGTCGTATAACGCTCTTGAGCATCATCAACGATGCTGGTATAAACCATCTCGTCTTGAGTGGCGCCAATCGCTTTCATCATGCCCGCCAATAAATACGCCGTTGCCGCATCAAGCGCTGATTCGCCCACAAGCCAATACCGTGCTTGTACCATACGCTCAGGCCAAACAAAATCCGGCTCACGCGTCACCTCTGCCACAGCTTCAACATGAACGATCGGTGTAGTCGGCGCACTTATTAACCGTGAATCACGGGCTTGCCAACGCACAACTCCCATGGCTGCAAGCCACTCATGGTGGTGTTCAGGATAAGATTGAATGGTCATCATTTTTTTGTAAGATTAATGCGTCTTCAGACGGATTTTGATAATAGTGACGGCGACGCCCTACAGGCTCAAACCCACAGCGGGCATACAACGCACGAGCCGCTTGATTACTCTCACGCACCTCTAAAAAACACGTGTGAATATCAGGATAGGTCACTCGCAAATCCGCCCATGCGTATTGCCATAAAGCAAAGCCAACGCCACGACCTTGATCTGCATGCGACACCCCGATGATCAGAATTTCAAAAGCATCCACGACCCGCTGCACAATCAAATAACCGCAGATCTGCGCCTCATCTGTCGCGACCCAAGCTGAATAATGATGAGCCAACAAGTCGCCCACTTCACGAATTTGTGTAGGCGTCCATGGGTGAACTTGCACGGCTGTTTCAAGCTCAGCCACAGCATCTAGGTCCGTAATTTGCAAGCGACGAAAATTCACACACCCGCCTTCAATGCGGCACGTTCGGCAATTGTTTGTGCAATTTTATCACGCACGTACAACGGCGCGATCCGCTCCGGTACAATCATTTGCCCTTTCGTACCCAATTGTTGTGCCGCGCTCAATAAATCCCGCGCATGAGGCGCCTCATGATCGATTTGCCAAACGTGAACAGAATATTGCATTCCCCAGTCGACAAGCTGTTGAAAAATGACCATTGCATTACCCACAATGCCAAAATTTTGATCGTGAACCCACTCGTTTTGAGCAGCAATAAAATCCTGAATGCGCGACAAACTCGGTGCCTGCAATTCTTCAATGCCCGAGGCATTAACTCGATACGTCGCATGGTAAACCTCTTGCATGCGTGCATCCATAGCCACCGTCACCACACACTCAACGCCTTGCTGTACATAAACAGACTGAGCCATCGCCAACAATGAGGATAAAGGCATCACCAACTTGTGTGTTGCAAACGCCAAGCCTTGCACCACGGCAACCGCCAAGCGCACGCCGGTAAAGCCACCGGGACCGACCCCCACAACAAACGCATCGACATGTTTCAAATCAATTCCGGCCTCATCCAACACTTGACGCACCATCGGCAAAACAACCTCAGAGTGCTGTTGCTCCGCACGTTCATGCGACTCGCTGATCACGCCATTATGCAATAACGCTACCGAGCAAAACTGATTGGATGTATCCAGCGCAAGCAATGTCGTCATACGTCGTTCCGATACAATAAAACCACGACATCGCACGAAATCCCCTCGCTGCGCCCCAAGTAGCCCAACTTTTCAGAGGTCTTTGCTTTGACGTTGACTTGATCCAACTCAACCTGCAAATCAGCCGCGATGTTGTGACGCATGTCGATAATATGCGGCGCCATTTTGGGTGCTTGCGCGATGATCGTCGCATCCAAATTACCCAATGTATAACCTTGATCCAGCACCAGTTGATAAGCATGACGCAGCAAAACTCGACTATCTACCCCTTTAAAACGCGCGTCGGTGTCGGGAAAATGTTTACCGATATCACCCAAAGCAAGCGCACCCAGTAAGGCATCGGTAACGGCATGGAGCAAAACATCGGCATCGGAGTGACCGAGCAGACCTTTGTCATACGGAATGGTCACGCCGCCAATAATCAAAGGACGATTGTCAACCAAGGCGTGAACGTCAAAACCTTGGCCGATTCTAAAAGGATGTTTTTTCATGAGTGATTGAGCCAAAATTGTGCGAGTTTAAAATCATCGGCATGGGTCACTTTGAGGTTACGCACATGACCGTGCACCAGCAAAGGATCGTAACCCGCGCGTTCCATCACACTCGCATCATCGGTAATGTTTGCAGCAGAATCGGCATCAACCAAGGCATCAGATAAGGCGTTGAACAATACATGCAGCTTAAACATTTGCGGTGTTTGTGCAAGCAGCAATTTTTTGCGCTCAACGGTTTTCTTAACCAGCAAACCATCGTCGGACGATTTAACCGTATCAACCACTGGCAAAGCCAACAAACCACCGGCATCGCCACCGTGCGCCACGACTTCGTCATACAACTGCTTGATCAGTGCATCGGTAACGCATGGACGTGCCGCATCATGCACCATCACGTAAGCTTCGTCGTACAGCGCATCCAACTCCGCCAACGCATAACAAATCGACTCGGCACGTGTAGCACCTCCGACGCGCAAAACGCGAACATTCTCACCAAACAGTGGCGCAATGATTTCGTCATACCATGTGTCACTCGGGGCAATCACTACATAAATGGATGTGATCTGCGATGTATTCTGAAATGCGCTGATCGTATGTGCCAGCATCGGTTGCGCTCCGATACGCTGATATTGCTTGGGGACATCGCCCCCTGCACGCGAACCGCTGCCTGCGGCACAAATCAGCGCAATGGTGGCAGGAGTCAAGGGTGAAGATAGATTCATATGGTTTATTTGTATTTACCTGTGCCGATCAGCGCGCTTACATGCGCTCAATCGCGTCAGCCAATTGGGTTTTATGCTGCATCAATGATTCTGGTAAATGGTATTTTAAGGTTTCAAACAACTCTGCGTGTAAACCCATTTCAGTTTGCCAATCGGCTTTGTCCATAGACATGACACTGTTGAAATCGTCGCTACTGAAGGTGGAGCCCTCCCAGTTTAGATCGGCGTAAGTCGGGCTTAACCCAAAGACTTGTTCGACTGCATGGGCATTACCGTCAATGCGCGCCAACATCCAAGCGAGTACACGCATGTTATCACCAAAGCCGGGCCAAACGAATTTACCGTTCGCATCTTTTCTAAACCAATTGACACAGAAAATTTTCGGCGCTTGCTCACCCAACTTGGAGCCGACATTCAACCAATGCTGGAAGTAATCCGACATGTTATAGCCCATAAACGGCAACATCGCAAACGGGTCACGGCGCACGACGCCTTGCGCACCAAACGCTGCAGCAGTCGTCTCAGAGCCCATGGTCGCGGCCATATAAACGCCCTCCGTCCAGTTGCGCGCCTCGGTCACCAGAGGCACCGTATTAGAGCGGCGACCGCCGAAAATAAACGCGTCGATAGCAACGCCTGCCGGATTATCCCACTCCGCGTCCAAGGCCGGATTATTGGTTGCTGCCACAGTAAATCGTGCATTCGGATGCGCGGCCTTGGTACCTGATTCAGGTGTCCAGTCATTACCTTGCCAATCAATCAAATGTGCCGGCGCTTGCTTGGTCAAGCCTTCCCACCAAACGTCACCGTCATCAGTCAAAGCAACATTGGTAAAAATCACATCCGATTGGAGCGAAGCCATACAATTCGGATTGCTGTCCTCATTCGTACCCGGTGCGACACCGAAGTAACCCGCTTCTGGGTTGATTGCATAGAGTTTTCCATCGGCAGCAGGTTTAATCCAAGCAATATCGTCACCAATGGTCGTCACCTTCCAACCATCAAAACCTGCTGGTGGAATCAACATCGCAAAATTGGTTTTACCGCATGCCGACGGAAACGCTGCTGCAACATGGTACTTTTTACCCGCCGGTGAGGTCACACCCAAAATCAACATGTGCTCAGCCAACCAACCTTGCTCACGTCCCATTGTTGAAGCAATGCGCAACGCAAGGCATTTTTTTCCGAGTAATGCATTGCCACCGTAACCGGATCCGTACGACCAAATTTCGCGGGTTTCCGGATAATGCACAATATATTTGGTCTCGGCATTACATGGCCAAGCGACATCTTGTTCGCCATCCGCCAACGGAGCACCGACCGTATGCACACACGGTACGAACTCACCATCCATACCCAACACGTCATAAACGGCACGCCCCATACGCGTCATTAAACGCATGTTCACCGCCACATAAGGACTGTCGGACAGCTCCACGCCAATGTGCGCAATGTTAGAGCCAAGCGGCCCCATCGAGAACGGCACCACATACATTGTGCGCCCACGCATTGCACCTTTAAATAAAGGATTAAGCGTCGTACGCATCTCGTCCGGGTCCATCCAATTATTGGTCGGACCCGCATCTTCTTTTTTCGAAGAGCAAATGAACGTCCGATCCTCAACACGTGCCACATCGGATGGATCACTACACGCTAAATATGAGTTGGGGCGCAATGCAGGATTGAGTTTTTTTAACGTCCCCGTCTGCACCATTTGGGCACAAAACTGATCGTATTCTTCCTTGGAACCGTCACACCAATGCACGCGCGCGGGCTCAAGTAAATCAGCCATCTGCTGCACCCATTTCAATAAGGCAGTGTGTTTAATATATTCAGGTGAATTGATTGTAATCATCATGAGAAACTTTCAAAGTTAAGGTGTTGTCAACCCAAACGCGCAAAACGCGTACAGTCCCAATTAATAGAAGTGACTGGCATTTTACCCCGAAATACGTAATAAAAGTACAGACCCTTTCAGGGAAATCAACCTCAAGTTAAGCAATAAAAAACGGAATCTCAAGATTCCGTTTTCAAAATAATCAAACCCTTCAAATTTTTGCTTGTACGCGCGGTTGCTCCGGCCAATCCAAATGAAAGAAATTGCCACGCGGCTCATCTGTGCGCTCATACGTATGCGCGCCGAAATAATCGCGTTGCGCCTGCAACAGATTCGCAGGAACTACTGCACTACGGTAACCATCAAAGTACGCCAAAGCTGAGCTGAACGCTGGCACGGGAATGCCATGACGAACCGCCAGGGCAATCACTTCACGCCAGTTGTTTTGCGCATCGTGCAAGGCATTGGTGAAATATGAATCCAACATCAAGTTTTTCAACTCGGGGTTGCTGCTGTAGGCATCGGTGATTTTTTGCAAGAAGTTGGCGCGGATGATGCAGCCACCGCGCCAGATTTGTGCGATGGTACCGAAGTCGAGCTTCCAGTTGTATGCTTTTTCCGCTTCAACCATGAGCTGGAAACCTTGTGCGTATGCGCAGATTTTTGAGCTGTACAATGCATCGCCAATCGCTTCGATGTCTGACTCGAACGGTAACGTTGGTCCTTTGAGGATCGCACTAGCAGCAACACGCTCTTCTTTCAATGCTGACAATGAGCGAGCAAATACGGCTTCGGCAATCGCATTAGCTGGTACGCCGAGCTCAAGCGCGTTGGCGGCCGTCCACATACCAGTGCCTTTTTGGCCGGCGGTATCGAGGACTTTGTCTACGAACCATGTATTGCCGCTAGTGTCGACAGGATCTTTTTGTTGCAAAATATCAGCAGTAATTTCGATCAAGAAGCTGGCAAGTTTGCCTTGATTCCATTTTTCAAATACTTGACCGATTTCACCAGCGTTCATGCCGAGCATGTTTTTCATCAGGCTGTAGCCTTCGCAGATGAGCTGCATGTCGATGTATTCGATGCCGTTGTGCACCATTTTGACATAGTGACCTGCGCCGTCCGTACCAACATGAGCGGTACATGACACACCGCCTTGGATCGGGTTACCCGGCGTTGCGCCTTCTAACTGTTTACCCGAAACAGGATCAACTTTGGCTGCGATGTCGCGCCAGATCGGTTCGAGCGACGCCCATGCCGTTGCATTGCCGCCGGGCATCAATGACGGGCCGAAGCGTGCACCGGTTTCGCCACCTGAAACGCCGGAGCCAATGAATGCAAAGCCTTGGGCCGACAAATCTTTTTCGCGGCGGATCGTATCGGTCCACAATGCATTACCACCATCGATAATAATGTCGTCTTTTTCCAAATGAGGCAACAGCGCTTCGATGGTCGCATCAGTTGCGGCACCGGCTTTAACCAACAAAATAATCTTGCGCGGGCGTTTGATGCTTTGAACAAACGCACCAATGTCGGCAAAACCAATCAAACGCTCGTGTGCAGGTTCGTGCGCGGCGCAATGCGCCATGAATTCGTTGGTTTTCTCTGGGCTACGGTTATATACGGCAATGGTGTAGCCATGGTCGGCGATATTCAGCGCCAGATTTTGACCCATAACTGCGAGGCCGACGAGGCCGATGTCTGTTGTACTCATTATTGATACCCTCTGTATGATTAAAAAACGCCTGATATTATAGGCGACTGATTTAAAGTTCTGCTATTGTAAAGCGATTGATTGGATATTGCTTTTTCTTTATGTTCATTTTTCGATACTTTTTAAAGTGTGCGTGAGTCGTATGATCGGACGTTCGGTGAAGTGGGTTTAGGCATTCAAGGTCATTGTTTATGCGGGTGCGCGTTTCAACGGTCGTTTAAGGGTAATAAGCAAGGCGCGCAGTTTAATGTGGGTATTAAAGCAAGCTTCTGATCCCTTAATTATTTTATTCTCTTAAGTTTTAACCCCATATTATTCATGGGTTTTTTTATTGCCCGCAGATTCATGCCGTGACAACTCCAAATTGATCACTCGACTGATCAACGACACAGTCGCACTCGCCGTTAAACCAAGGCTACCACCCGCCGCTTCGGTGTATAAATCACCCGCCAAACCATGCACGTAAACCGCCAAGCTCGCGGCTTCAAAAGGTTCAACCCCCATACCCAACAACGCTAAAATCACGCCAGACAAAACATCACCCTGCCCTGCAACCGCCAACGCCGCGCCGCCAGTCGTATTGATTCGATAACGTCCATCGGGCGCGGCGATCACGGTACCGGCGCCTTTAAGGATCACAATACTGTTAAATTGCTGCGCGATTTTTTGCGCTGCGGTAATGCGATCAGCTTGAATGGCTGTGGTGCTGATGTTTAATAAACGTGCAGCTTCGGTTGGATGTGGCGTGAGTACAGGATGTTTCTTTACGGCGCGCTTAAGTAGATCATCATGCAGCAAGGGATTTTGCGCGATCAGATTGAGCGCATCGGCATCAAGCACCATCGGTTGATCGTATTTAACATTTAACGCGTGGCGCAATACTTGTTCTGACAGATCATCCTGCCCTAAACCCATGCCAACCGCGATGGCGTCGGCAGCACTCAAGTCATCCAACGCACCACGCAGCATTAATTCGGGTGCAAACGGATCAACTGCCAATCGGTCATCCAAGACGTGCAGCCAAACTTTACCAGCACCCGTTGCAAAAGCGGCGCGCCCGGCAAGCAATGCAGCACCAAGCATACCGCGGTGACCACCAATCACCGCGACACTGCCAAAACGACCTTTGTGACTGTTGCGCGGACGATAGAGTTTTTTCAGTGTGACGGCGTGATCGAGATTGAGCAAACCCACATTGGGCAAGCGTAATAATTTCATCGCGCTTTCGGCGAAATCATTTAAACTCGCCAACTCGACACGACCCGCACAATCTGCACCATCGGCCATCCATAAGCCAGCTTTGTGCCCCAAAAAAGTCAACGTGTTCGTCGCATGAATCGCAACACCGTAGGCCTGCCCTGTTTCTGCATTGACACCCGAGGGTACGTCCAGCGCCAAAATCGGTGCTTTGGCATGGTTCAACAATTCAATCAACGCTGCTAATCCATCACTCGGCGCACGATTAATCCCGATGCCGAGCAAACCGTCAATGATTAAATCAGGTGGCGCGTGCATGAGTTGCATCTGTACATCATCCAACTGCTTCAGCGTCACGATACCCATCTCATCGCACAAAACCAAAGCCTGTTGGGTTGCTTGACTAAGCGGCGGTTGCAGCATGATATTGATGACACTAAGGCCATGCTGCCGCAAACCATGTGCGGTAAATAGTGCATCACCACCATTATTACCCACACCAGCGGCAACCCAAATCGTTTCGATATCGGGATAATGCGCCATCACCCAATCAACTGTCGCCTGAGCAGCGCGTGCCATCAAATCAACACCCTCATGTTCGGCCTGTTGTTCGACTTGTCGGAAATCTACCAAATTCATGATCTTAAGATTCATGATCGCCTCATCATTGATTTTCAATATTTTTATATTATGCTCAAACGTACATCATTTTTGTTAATATGTTTTTCACGGATTGATTTGAGCACTTATGATCGCCGTCAATATCTTACAAGGAGTTACCATGTCAGACTCAACCCCAGTTTTTGAACACATCAGCCCACCGGCTCCTGCCAAACCTGTTGATCGCCGTGACTTTATTAAAGGCACACTTGCAGTCGGTTTTGCAGCCGCAGTCTTGCCGGTTTCTGCACAGACCATCAGCACGGATACGATTGGTTTAGAAGTCGGTGCCGTACAAGTGCCGACGCCAAACGGTGATGTTCCCGCTTACTATGCGATGCCGAAAAATGGCAAAAACTTGGCCGTTGTTTTGGTCGTGCATGAGATTTTTGGTGTACATGAACACATCAAGGACATTTGCCGCCGCTTGGCTAAAGCAGGGTATTACGCGATTGCCCCCGGACTATTCATCCGCCAAGGCGATGTTTCAACCATCAGCAACATCCCTGACATTCAAAAAAATGTCACCAGCAAAGCACCCGATGCACAAGTCATGAGCGATCTGGATGCGTGCGTCGCATTCGCTGCGAAAAATCCTGCGGTCAATGCGCAAAAGCTCGCCATCACTGGCTTTTGCTGGGGCGGCAGAATCACATGGCTATATGCTGCATACAATCAACAGGTCAAAGCCGGTGCAGCA
This sequence comes from Formosimonas sp., assembly GCA_044357705.1. GTDB lineage: Bacteria > Pseudomonadota > Gammaproteobacteria > Burkholderiales > Burkholderiaceae > Hydromonas. Next base: position 10,796 of record JBIKPB010000023.1, read on the forward strand.
TGGTATGGCCGTCTTGAAGGTAGCGCCACCGAGCTGATGCCAAAATATCCGATGGATGTGGCTTCGCAAATCAACGCTCCCATTCTCGGCTTATATGGCGGTGCCGATACCGGTATCTCCCAAGAGTCGGTTACTCGCATGGTGACTGCACTCACAGCCGCAAACAAGCACTCGAAAATCATTGTCTATCCCGAAGTCGGCCACGCATTCAACGCGGATTATCGACCGAGTTACAACGAAGCCGCGGCAAAAGATGCATGGGCGAAATTATTGACCTGGTTTAAGAACAACGGGGTTTAAATCAAGCAAGGGAAAAAATCTATTTTACGGAAAAAGGAGCGTTTTGCTTTTTCCGTACTTCCTTAACATCAATCCAGCTTACAGCTGTGGCATAATAAAACCTACTCTCAAATCAATACAGTTCATGTCTGAAACTCAAACCACCCGAACCACAATCAACGATAAAGCCGATGAACAAACCGCACTCGCCGTTCAAGTCGCCAAGCTGTATTATCATCAAGGCCTAACCACAGAAAGTATCGCGGGTGAACTGGGCCTCTCTCGCCCGACCATCAGTCGTCTGCTCAGTTATGCCAAGCGTAGCGGTTTGGTTGAAATCCGCATCCATGATCCACAGGCACGCCCTCAAAGCATTGAAGCTGAATTCATCAAACGTTATCCTTTTCTCACCCCGCACATTGTCCCCGTTCCACGGGACAGTAACGAAAACGTTTGGCTCGGACGAGTTGCGGTAGCCACAGCCAACTTGCTGAACCAGATTCTCGTGCCGCGACAAATCATTGGACTGGCTTGGGGTACAACACTCGAAGCCGTTTCACGCGCCCTGACCCCCAAGCTGATTCCTGAACTACAATTCGTTCAATTGAACGGCAGTGCCAATGCGCTCGATTATATGAGTGGATTTGTCACTGACACCGTGACGCGTTTCGCTAAAAATTACGGTGCTCGGACACACATCTTTCCCGTGCCCACGTTTTTTGACCATGCGGAAACCAAGCAAGCCATGTGGCGTGAGCGGAGTTTGCAAAACGTATTGAATATTCAATCTCAAGCCAATGTGCTGCTCTACTCGATTGGTTCGCCAAGTGCACGCATTCCGAGCCATGTTTATGTCTCGGCCTATCTGGATGAGCACGATATTGAAGAGTTGCGGGTCAAAAAGGTCGCGGGTGACATCGCCACCGTGTTTTTCAGAGCCGACGGCAGTTACGCCGATATTCCGCTCAACCACCGCGCCAGCGGTCCCGATTTAAGCATTACCCAGCACGCCACCTACGCCATTTGTGTCGTCAGCGGACTCGGTAAAGTCGAGGCGATCCGTGCCGCACTGAACGGTCGATTGATGAATCATCTGGTCATCGATGAAGTGACGGCACAGGCATTGTTGTCCAGCGAATAGTCAGACTTTGTCTGTATCAGAGCAAAGCACCTTAAATCTGGTGAATTAAACTACGAAAGGCAATTTTGAAGAAGATTCATAGTAACGGCTTGAATCGGAGGATTGAAGTTTAATCTTTTTCTTGGTCTGTGGTTAAGTTTGAAT
>JBIKPB010000174.1:0-3950 GCA_044357705.1 Formosimonas sp.
TAAAGCATCAATGCGTGAGTGGAATATCGCTCATGAATAAAGGATGGCTTTTAATGGTTTGATTGTGCGCCGAATCCTCAAGCCTTAACAGAGCCAATCAATGCAGCGTTTCATCACCAATTTCATCAATTAATGCATGCAACAAAACATCGTCAATGTCATGCTCGTGCGCCCATAAAATCGTCAGCAATAAAGCCTTGAACACATCGGCACGGTGAATCATGTGCGGCAGCATCATGGCGCGCTCGATGATGTATTCGCGTTGCACGGCAGTGATGCTCTGGTTCGCTTCGAGTTGGGCGAGCAAGGCGATGTTGTCGTTGCCCAATTGCGTGCGTTCGGTATCGTGATAGATGCGTTGGCTGGTCTCGGAAACGTCGTGCAAATGCGTGATGACCAGCGGACGGCGCAATTGTTCAACCCATAAAACCGCCGAGCGTACCTCGAACTCATCAAAACCTTCATTGGCCAAACGGCGCGCTAGAGTCGGCGCGTCGGGACAATTGCTGATGGCGGTGTAATTTTCGAGGAGGTATAAAAAGACTTCAAACACGGGCTAAACTTTCGATGATGCATTTAATGCGAAACAAACGTCATTTTACCGTACTTTAGCGTCGATTCATGCAGTTTGATGGGTTGATGCGATGCGATTGCTCAAAAATGCATCAAATGATCACACGCAGCGCGCGTAAATATTGCCCGGCCGCTTTTCCACCTGTCCTGCGAACTCTAGCAACATCAATTCAGCCGATAATTCAGCGATCGACAATTCGGTGCGCTCGGCCAAAGCGTCTAAATTGCATGGGTCGAAGCCCAGCGCGTCGAGGATGGTTTGTGCGGTTCCGGTCGCTGCGGGGATTTCGGTTTTGATCTGCGTCACAGGAATCGGTAATTGCAACTCTTCTAAAATATCCTGAGCGGATTCGACCAGCTTGGCGCCCTGTCGAATCAGTGCATGACAGCCGCGTGCGAGTGGTGAATGGATCGAGCCGGGAATTGCAAATACTTCGCGATTTTGTTCGGCTGCTTGGCGTGCGGTGATTAGTGAGCCGGATTGCAGTGCGGCTTCGATCACCAAAACGCCTTTCGACAAACCAGAAATGATCCGGTTGCGACGTGGGAAATGATTGGCTAATGCTTTGGTGCCTAGTGGAAACTCGCTCAGAATTAAACCGTTGGCGGCGATGCGGTGCGCCAGATCACGGTTGCGCGCGGGATAAATGATGTCGCAACCCGTGCCGATCACTGCGATGGTCGAGGCGTATGCATGAGCTGCATCGAGTGCGCCGCGATGCGCAGCCGCGTCAATGCCGAGCGCCAAGCCGGAGACAATTGTCAAGCCGCCCGCCGCGAGTTCGCGTGCAAACACTTCGGCGTTGCTGATGCCTTGCGCCGTTGCGTTGCGGCTGCCGACGATGGCAAGATTGGCCTCTGAGCCGAGTAAATCCAAGCGCCCTTTGGCGTACAGCATCGTTGGGGGGTCGGCGGTGTTGAGCAATGCGGGTGGATATTCGGGGCACGACAAGGTGATGACATGGTTGTCCGCTTGTGTGCGCCATGCGAGGGTTTGCTCAAGCAATAATTTAAATCCGTCGTCATCGGGGGCGAGAATCGCTTCGGCGACTGTGGATGAAACCGCACGACTCAAGCTGCTGTGCGACGTATTGAGGATGTTTTGTGGCAGACCAAAATGCTTGAGTAAAGTTTGCGCTGTAATATCGCCCACGCCGCGGCTGTACATCAGCCGCAGCCACGCTGCAAGCTCGTCATCTGTTAATGTACCGATGTTCATGGTTGTATGCGACGTAAAGGAGTTTGCAGGCGGACTTCATGGCTGACATTGCCGATGCGTAACATGCTGACATCGGTAAATGATTGGATCACTTTTGCTCGACCAAACGATTTTGCGCTGGCAGGTTGATTGGGCAATTGCTCGACCAAATCCCACGCTTGTCCGACCAGTACGCCATCGTTTAAGCCTTTGTCGACTAATACGACGGAGTCGCGCGCACCGACGGTATTTTCGTCCAAAAAGGCCACGACTTTGGGGGCAATTTCGGTGGCGGGGTCGATTGTCACGCCCAGATCGGTTGTGTCAATCGTGGCGATTGCGTGTGGTGCACAATTGGCTGAGATCAGTTGATCGTTGGCAGTGACTTCTTGTTGAGCGACAATGATCTTGAGTGCGACTGTGGGCGTTTGCGCGCTAGGCTCTACGCGTGCGATGCCGATGGTTTGGATGAATTGTCCTAAAGCCGGACGATAAGTGCCGGTTTGAACGGTTTTACCGCGTACGATCAAAAAGTATTGATTGGCGGTGTTTGATAAATCCCAGTCAGTAGGCAATTGGGTCAAGATGCGGCTGCCGAGATTCCAAATCGTGGTGTGATCGGCGGGCATGATGGGCAGTAAGCTGTCTTTGAGTTGGTTGCGCGCATCGTCGTAGTTGCTGCTGCGCGGGATAAAATGCACATTGTTGGCAAGTGCAAGATTGGGATTGATGGCTAAGGTATCTTGGCAAAACGCCTCCGAATTGTCCAAGGCCGCTCGTGCTGCGCCGCTCCAGGCTAAAACCGTCGCTATGGCAAGCGCGGCGGCTGTGTTAAAATACGTGCGAGTGAATGAAGTGCTGAGAATCATAGGTGCTTTATCGTTAATATTTAATTTTTGTATGATAGTACAACGGGTAGAATGTGATGGCAATTTTGTCGATAATTAAGTTTCCGGATGCGCGCCTACATAAGGTCGCCAAGCCTGTGAAGGTGGTCGATGACCGTGTGCGCAACATCGCGCAAAACATGACTGAGACCATGTACGAAGCGAACGGAGTTGGTCTGGCTGCGACTCAGGTGGATATTCACGAGCGTATTGTCGTAGTCGATGTGTCGGAGGAACGCAATCAGGCGCAGGTATTTATCAACCCCGAAATCGTTGCGCAAAGCATGGAAAAGAAGGAGTGGGAAGAAGGCTGTTTGTCGGTGCCCGAAGTATATGACATCGTCACGCGCCCCGATCGTGTGCGGGTGCGTGCCTTGAATTTAAAAGGTGAGTCGTTTGAAGTGGAGTGTGATGAATTGCTCGCGGTGTGTTTGCAGCATGAAATCGACCATTTGAATGGTAAAGTTTTCGTGCAACATTTGTCGGGCTTAAAGCAAAATCGCATCAAGGCGAAGATCAAAAAACAGATCAAACAAGGCCAAGCTTAAAACCTACTTAACAGAACATAACAACGGGCAAAAATCTAATTTTGCCCGTTGTGTTTTTGGAGTCAGTATGAATATAATTTTTGCGGGTACGCCTGTTTTTGCCGCACGTGCATTGGAGGCAATCATTGCGGCGGGATTTAATGTATCGCTTGTGCTCACGCAGCCGGATCGCCCTTCTGGACGCGGTTTGAAACTCACGCCGAGTGCAGTCAAGCAAGTCGCTGTGCAACACAATATCACTGTTGCACAACCGACTTCGCTTAGACTTGATGGTAAGTATCCCGACGAAGCACGCGCCGCGCGTGAAGCCATCATCGCAGCGCAAGCCGATGTCATGGTGGTTGCAGCGTATGGTTTGATTTTGCCGCAGGACGTGCTGGATTTGCCGAAATATGGCTGCTTGAATATTCATGCATCGTTGTTACCACGTTGGCGAGGTGCCGCGCCGATTCACCGGGCGATTGAGTCGGGTGATGCACAAACCGGCATCACGTTGATGCAAATGGACGCGGGCTTGGACACGGGTGACATGTTTGCAGTGAAGCGCATTGCCATCGACCGTCACACGCAAGTGACTTTGCATGACGAGTTGGCGACCATGGGTGCTGCGATGACGGTGGATTACCTTAAGGCCTTGCAAAGCGGCAATCCGCCCGCCCCGATCAAGCAACCGGCTGAGGGTGTGACTTACGCCGATAAAATCAGCAAGGATGAAGCGCGCTTGAATTGGGCGCAACCCGCCAC
>JBIKPB010000020.1:0-13449 GCA_044357705.1 Formosimonas sp.
GGTTTGCTCAAAAAGTTATCGTCCTGCGGATGCACGCCAAGCGTTTGGTCATACGGCAAATACATCGCTTCGGCTGCGCGCGCCCAATCGTCGATTTCGGATTCGTCCAATTCGATTGCGTTGGCAATGCGCGCGAAGTCGGCGGGCGAGTTGGTTTTAATTTGCTGCGCGACTTTTGCGGCAAAACTCAAATGCAACTGCGCCATCACATTGGTGTAAAAATTATTGTTAACCATCGCTGTATATTCGTCAGGACCCGTCACTTCATAAATGCCGAAGCGCTCCGGATGCTGCGGATTGTAAGCACCGATGCCCATCCACAAACGCGCGGTATCCATCAAAATCTCTGCGCCCTCATGCACAAGAAACTCATCATCGCCAGTGGTTTCATAATATTGTTTGATCGAATACGCGACATCCGCATTGATGTGGTATTGCGCCGTACCGGCCGGAAAATACGCCGAGCATTCCTCACCGGCAATCGTACGCCATGGGAATAATGCGCCCTTCTCAAGCGACATTTGGCGTGCACGTTCACGCGCCGCGCCCAAACCCTGATAACGATAAGCCAACAATTGACGCGCAATGTCGGGTTGCGTGGCGAGGAAAAACGGGAAGACGTAAATTTCGGTATCCCAAAAATAGTGCCCTTCGTAACCTTCGCCGGTCACGCCTTTGGCCGAAATATTGGTTTTGCCATCGCGCCCCATCGACTGCAACAAATGGAATTGATTGAAGTGAATGCCTTGGCACAGCGTATCGTCACCCTCAATTTCGACACTGGCGTTTTGCCAAAAGGCATGCAAGTAATCGCATTGTTGCTGACACAACGCAGCAAAGCCCAAATCTTTGGCCTCTGCCAATGCGGCCTTACTGCGTGAGAGTAGTTCGGCTTGCGGATAATCGCGCGACGTGAAATATGCGCCGAATTTACTTAGCTTTGCACTTTGACCTTGCTCCAAACGCACACCAAAAACCTGCTTGGCGCATTCTCCCGAAATTGACTTGGTGATTAAACCCGAGCCTTCGATGGGATGCTCAATCGTGCAATCCATCGCACTCACCAATTGGAAGCCGCTGTTGCGGGTATTGTGAACCAACGCGCTGTAGCTGCCTTCATCTTCGGTAGCTTGCAAAATCAAGGGCGGCGCGGACAAATGCGAGCCGACGCGCGGATCATCCCCTGCAGCCAAATTTTTCACTTCACCATCAAGCACAGCCTCAATGATGATATCGCCCGAGAAATTCAGTGCCGTGACGCTGTATTCAATCGCAAAAATATGTTTGTGGGTCAAACTGACCAAACGTTGACTGCGCACGGCGACGGTTTTGCCGCTCGGCGACGTCCACTCAAATGAGCGTGTCATGATGCCGGTTTTAAAATCCAGCGTGCGGTTAAAACTCGCCAGAGATCCTTGCAACAAATCGAGCGCATCACCTTCGATCGTCAAGGTGATGCGTTTGGCATTCGGCACATTGAGCATGAATTGATTGGTTTTCGCCAAACCATAAGCCGTCTCGGGATAATGAATCGGATTGCTGTCGTAAAAGCCATTGAGAAATGTCGCATCCAAACTCGAACCAGCTGCGCCATGGAAACCCTCATCATGACCGCCGCGCAAGCCAATGTAACCATTACCGACCGTAAATAAGGTTTCGTTAAGGAGATTGTGTGCAGGATCAAACGTGGTTTCGCTGATCGCCCATGCGTCTGGTGAAAATTGGCTGGTTTGTGTTTGCGCCATATCGCCCTCTGTATTTTTATGTGTTCAGATGTCTGTCACGCCCGCTTTGGCGCGACAATGAGTGACATTATGCACAGTTTTAAGTATGCATAGAATACGAAACTGACGATAAGCTTACAAAAATCAAGCCGCTGCAAAAAGCAGCTTTTAAGCAGCCCACAATGCAATTTTTAAGGCATTAACCAAGGCATCGTATTGCGCTTTCGAGACCGATGGCTTAGGCTTTTGTGCCGACTGCTCAGGCGTGATCGCCCAAACTGGATTGGGGAAATTCACATCATCAGCAAAACGCGGAATCACATGCCAATGCAAATGCGGCGTCATATTGCCCAAACTGGCGAGATTGATTTTGGTCGGATTGAGCACTTGACGCATGACGTCCTCGACCAAACAAACCGTTTTCATCAATTGACTGCGTTGCGCAGGGGCTAAATCGGTCATTTCAGAAATATGTTCATTCCAAACCACGCGGACAAAGCCAACAAAATGTGGCTCGTCAACCATAATCACGCGCAAATCATCGTTTTGCCAAACCAGTTCACCACCTAAATCGTGGCACAAGGCGCAGTCAGGCTGCTGAGAAAAAGTAGGGAGCATAATTATTCGCTTGTAATTTGAGTACCGACCGCCGCGTTGCTGAGCAAAGCAAGCAACAAACCATGCGCAACGCGGCCATCGGTGATGTGAACGGCAGCAACGCCACGTTGTGCAGCATCGAGTGCGGAAGCGATTTTAGGCAGCATACCGCCGTACAAAGTTCCGTCGTCGACTAGGGTTTGAATGCTGCTCGAATTCAGTTCGACAATCAAATCGCCTTGTTTATCGAGCACACCTTTGATGTTGGTGAGCAACATCAATTTTGCCGCTTTCAGTGCGCAGGCGATTTCGGATGCAACCACATCGGCGTTGACGTTGTACATGACGTTATTTTCGTCCGTGCTGATCGGTGAAATCACGGGAATAAAGTCCGCCGCGAGCAACGCATCAATCGCAGCCGTATCCACCGCAACGACATCGCCGACCTGACCGATATCATGTTGTACCGAAGCGTCTTTCAGATCGGTCAACAGCAGTTTTTTGACTTTCACCATGCGACCGTCACGGCCACTGATACCGACCGCGCGCACGCCGTAAGCATGCCCCGCATGGTTGATCAAACCAACCACTTGACCTTGCACATTGCCAGCCAAAACCCCTTCGACAATCGTCATGGTTTCTGCATCGGTCACGCGCATGCCTTGGATGAATTCGCCTTGCTTGCCGACGCGTTGCAGCATCGCATCGATTTGCGGACCGCCACCATGCACAACCACAACGTTAATGCCCATGGCTTTTAGCAAGGCTACATCGTAAGCAAACTGCTGCTGCAAGGTTTCGTCGGTCATCGCGTTGCCGCCGTATTTGACGACAATGGTTTGATCACGTAATGCGCTGACATGTGTGGCGGCGGCAGCAATACCAAACACTTTGAGCTCGGGCACATCTTCAGCGACTTCACAGAGTAATTCGGTCACAGCAAGATTCAACATTGTGGATCATTCCTTATCGGTCAATTTTTTCGATAAATATCGGAGATTATCGGAGATTATCGGATATAAAAGTGTCGTAAATTATAGCCCGTTCAAGTGCAACCGATTCGCCCTTTTGAATTAAAAATGCCCTTGCACGAGCAGGGCATTTTTAAGCGGCTTATTCAGCTTTCGGTGCTTTCTTTGCCACCGCTTTTTTGGCAGCGGTTTTTTTGACGATGGCCTTTTTAGCCACCGTTTTTTTCACTGGCGCGGCTGCGTCATCGGCTTTGCTTTTAGAAGCCTTGGTCGTTTTTGTTGCAGCACCTTCTTTCGGCACCTTAGCTTCAAACTCAAAACCGGTCTTGCCACTGTTGTTCACCAAATATGCTTTAAACATGCGACCTGTGCGTGCGGACTTAAAACTGGTCAATAAATCGGTACGACCCGTATTAAGCAACTTGACCATTTGTTCGGAGCTGATTTCCTGTTGTAAAATCACTTTACCCGACCGGAAATCACAGGTTTTATTCAAACCCGTCGCATTTTCACACATGTAACTCACCCCATTGTCATAAACATTGCCTTTGCATTTGATGCACGGACCGATCGGCGTTTGGCCGCTGAAATCGACGGCTTCCTCATCGTCGTTGGACTGGCCGAAATCAAACGCCATTTTAAAGCGCGCAGGTAATTCTTTATCTTCAACAATGCGCAGAATCGCCGCGAACGGCAAACCGCGCTTGCTTCTGAATCCAGTCAACAATGGCGTCTCACGATTTTTAAGCAAATCTTCCACTTCGGCCACTTCAAACGTACGACCGCCCGGCGTTTTGCTCATCGAAAACTCGCATTGGGTACAAGCGAAACGACGATAATTTTCTTTCATGACGCTGCCACAATTTGGGCACGGCGTTTTGAGGGTTGCATAATCACCGGGAATCGTATCGGCGTTGTACTCTTTCGCACGCTTAACAATGATCTGCGTCATTTGCGCAATGTCACGCATAAACGCATCGCGTTTGAGTTCGCCACGCTCCATTTGCGCGAGCTTGGTTTCCCAATTACCGGTCAACTCAGGTGAGGTTAATTCCTCTACGCCCAAACCGCGCAACAAGGTCAACAACTGAAAGGCTTTAGCCGTTGGGATCAACTCACGCCCTTCACGCACCATGTATTTTTCACTGAGCAAACCTTCGATGATCGTCGCGCGCGTTGCCGGTGTACCCAAACCCTTACCGCTCATCGCTTCTTTCAACTCATCATCCAGCAACTTACCCGCGCCTTCCATCGCCGACAATAACGTCGCCTCAGAATAACGTGCCGGTGGACGCGTCGCCAAACCAACCACTTCGACTTGATCGGTTTTGACTTTTTCATCCGCAGCAACCGCGACCAAAGTGTCGTCGTCTTTCGACTCATCACGCCCATAAATCGCCAACCAACTTGGATTGGTCAACACGCGCCCTTCGGTTTTGAAATGATGACCCTTAACTGTCGTCACGCGCGTCGTCACGAGGAATTCTGCCGGTGGATAAAATACTGCCAAAAAGCGTTTGACCACCAGATCGTAAAGTTTTTGCTCAGGTTCTGACAGATTTTTAGGCTTCTCCAACGTCGGAATAATCGCAAAGTGATCCGAGATTTTTGAGTTGTCAAAAATCCGTTTGTTCGGTTTGACCCAGCCGTTTTTCTCAATCGGCGCAACGTGGCGCATGTAGTTGTTTTGCTCTTTAAGTTGCGTCAAAGTTTGTTTGACCGTGCCAATGTAATCCTCTGGCAACGCGCGTGCGTCGGTACGCGGATAAGTCAAAACCTTATGTTTTTCGTACAAAGCCTGCGCCAAACCGAGCGTGTTTTTCGCGCTGAAACCAAAGCGCGCATTCGCTTCGCGCTGCAAACTGGTCAAGTCAAACAATGCCGGTGACATTTGCGTCGCTGGTTTGGTTTCCTCAGTCACGACACCACCTTGACCTTCACAAGCAATGACCACCGTATCAGCCGCGATTTTGCTCCACAAGCGATTGTCTTTGCGCTCCGCATCCGCTTCGTCTTTTTTGAATTTCGGATCGAACCAGCGACCTTTATAAATTCCTTGTGCGCAAACAAACTCCGCATGCACTTCCCAAAAGTCGCGTGATTTAAAAGCGCGAATCGCTTCTTCTCGCTCAACCACCACCGTCAATGTTGGTGTTTGTACGCGGCCGACCGTGGTCAAGAAAAAACCGCCGTCTTTCGAGTTAAACGCTGTCATCGCGCGCGTGCCGTTGATACCCACCAACCAATCAGCTTCTGAGCGTGAACGCGCTGCATCCGCTAGATTCAACATTTGTTCATCCGTACGTAAATGCGCCAAACCATCACGAATCGCTGCGGGCGTCATGCTTTGTAACCACAAGCGTTGCGAAGGCTGCTTCGCCTTGGTGTACTGCATGATGTAACGGAAAATCAACTCACCCTCACGCCCCGCGTCACACGCGTTGATGATGTTCGTCACGTCTTTGCGTTTGAGCAATTTGGTCAAAGTTTTAAGCTTCGCCTCAGATTTAGCAATCGGGCGTAAATCAAAGTGTGGCGGAATCTGCGGCAGATGCGCAAAACTCCACTTGCCACGTTTGATTTCATACTGCTCGGGAATAATCAACTCCAGCAAATGACCGACCGCTGCCGCAATCACATAATCGTCATTTTCGTGAAAGTCGTCTTTTTTGGTCGTGCCGCCAATCGCTTTGGCGATGTCGTTGGCGACCGATGGTTTTTCGGCAATAATCAGTGTTTTGCTCATGTTCAACCCAGTTGAGTTCAGTATTAAGTTCAGGATTAACTAAAGGGCGAATGCCGCCCTTAGATTCAAAATTCGGCTCATCATACGCGCAAGTTTCGCTTTCGCGCAAGTCTTAGACATATTATATAGTTGCAATTTCAAAAAAGAGGCTGCCCGAAGGCAGCCCGAATCACACAAAGTAACTTTTCAATCGTTTGTAAATTTGATTTTCGTCTCAATATTGTCAGGGTTTCACTGACAATATTTCTAACCTAAAACCAAAAAAAGTAGGGCTCACTTTTTTGATCCTACCATGGCAAGTTACTGCTGCCCATTAAGGTTTTATCTACTTCATACGCCGCTTGGCGACCTTCTTTAATCGCCCAAACCACTAGCGATTGACCACGACGCACGTCACCGGCAACAAACACCTTATCGACATTGGTATGGTACGCCGTTTCACCAACCGTCAATGAGTTGGCATTATTTCGTGCATCTTTATCAACACCAAACGCATCAAGTACAGCTTGCGCCGGATGCACAAAGCCCATTGCCAACAAAACCAAATCGGCTTTGATTTCAAACTCAGAGCCTTCGACTTCGACCATTTTGCCACCGACGAACTCGACACGCACGCATTGGAGTTTTTCGATTTTACCGTTTTTACCGATAAACGCTTTCGTATTCACAGACCAATCGCGTTCAGCACCTTCATCATGACTCGACGACGTGCGCATTTTCATCGGCCAATACGGCCAAACGCTGGTCACTGATTTGTCCTCCTCTTCACGTGGGCGCTGCATGACTTCAAACTGCGTAATGGATTTTGCACCATGACGATTCGAGGTGCCGACGCAATCCGAACCAGTATCGCCACCACCGATGACCACGACGTGTTTGCCTTTCGCATTGATCGGATTATCAGCATCACCCGCAGTGGCTTTGTTTTGAGAGATCAACCACTCGAGTGCGTAATGCACACCTTTAAGCTCACGACCAGGCGCGGGTAAATCACGCGGCGTTTCTGAACCGACTGCGAGCACCACCGCATCGTATACTTGCTTCAACTCATCCGCCGTGACCACACTTTTCGCATCGTTGGCACAGCCTTGTGGGAACTCGCCCGTTGCAACTGCAACACCCGTTTTAAATGTCACACCTTCGGCTTGCATTTGACCCATGCGGCGGTCAATCAGCCACTTTTCAAGTTTAAAGTCAGGAATGCCGTAGCGCAATAAACCACCGATGCGCGAGTTTTTTTCATACACGGTGACATCATGACCAGCGCGCGCGAGTTGCTGTGCACAGGCCAAACCCGCTGGGCCAGAGCCGACCACCGCGAGTTTTTTACCGGTCTTAATTTTAGGAATTTGCGGCGTAATCCAACCATTCGCCCAGCCTTTATCAATGATCGCGTGCTCAATCGATTTAATGCCAACCGGATCATTATTGATGTTCAACGTACATGCAGCTTCGCATGGTGCAGGGCAAATCCGACCGGTAAACTCAGGGAAATTATTGGTCAACGACAGCACCGCCAACGCGGCTTGCCAATCTTGTTGATAGACCAGATCATTGAAATCCGGAATGATGTTGTTGATCGGACAGCCATTATGGCAAAACGGAATACCGCAATCCATGCAGCGCGCGCCTTGCTTGGCAGCATCGTTATCCGACAAGGCGTATAAAAACTCCTTGTAATGCTTGACACGCGACTCGGGCGCTTCATAAGTTGGCGTCAAGCGCGCCTGCTCCAAAAACCCAGTAACTTTGCCCATCTTTTACTCCTTCAATCTGAACTCGAAGTGGTGTGTTCAGATTTTTGTTTTATATTTTTGCGCCGTGAGCGAAAAACGAATGTGAACGACTTTTACGCGGCCTGCGCGGCTTTAGCACGTTCAGCCAAAACCTTGCGATAATCAGTCGGCATGACTTTGACGAACGATTTTAAAGCGACACTCCAGTTATCCAAAATCTCACGCGCACGCGCTGAACCGGTGTATTTGAAGTGCTGCTCGATCATCGACCGCAAATTCGCTTCATCCGAAGCCGGGTTCGCATCGGCATTAATCGCATGCCAAACCGCATCGTGACTCGCCTGTTCTTTTTCATCCGTTACGTTGCTCAAAGCGACCATCGACCTATTGCAACGTGGTTCAAATCTAGCTTGCGGATCATAAACATACGCCACACCACCGCTCATGCCCGCGGCGAAGTTACGACCAGTTTCCCCCAAGACCACAACCGTACCGCCCGTCATGTATTCGCAACCATGATCGCCAGTGCCTTCGACCACGCACGCCGCGCCCGAATTACGCACCGCGAAACGCTCACCCGCCACTCCACTGAAAAATGCCGAGCCGGCAATCGCGCCATACAAAACGGTATTACCAACGATGATGTTTTCGTGCGACGCACCGCGGAACGAGTTGTTCGGACGCACGATGATACGGCCACCCGACAAACCTTTACCGACATAATCATTCGCTTCGCCAACCAGATCAAACGTCACACCATGTGCCAAAAATGCGCCAAAACTTTGCCCCGCCGTACCATTCATCTGAATGTGAATCGTGTCATCCGGCAAACCAGTGTGACCGTAACGACGCGCGACTTGACCAGACAACATTGCACCGATCGAGCGATTTAAGTTGCGTACATTTTGGATGAACGACACCGGTTTGCCTTCCGCCAACGCCGGCTCACATTGCGCGATCAACTGCTTATCGAGCGCATGGTCCAAACCATGATCTTGGAACAGCGTTTGGAAAGATGTATCACCCAACGCATTAGGCACTTGATGGAATACTTTCGAGAAATCCAAACCTTGCGCTTTCCAATGCGTAATGCCTTGGCACATGTCGAGCAAATCAGCACGACCCACTAGTTCTTCAAACTTACGCACACCCATTTGCGCCATCAATTCACGTACTTCTTCAGCAATGAAGAAGAAATAATTGACGACATGCTCAGGCTGACCGGTGAACTTTTGACGCAGCACCGGATCTTGCGTCGCGACCCCGACAGGACACGTATTCAAATGACACTTGCGCATCATGATGCACCCTTGCACGACCAATGGTGCGGTGGCAAAACCAAACTCTTCTGCACCGAGCAGCGCACCAATGACCACGTCGCGACCGGTTTTGATCTGACCATCGACCTGCACGCGCACGCGTGAGCGCAAGCGATTGAGCACCAAAGTTTGCTGCGTTTCCGCCAAACCGAGCTCCCACGGCGCGCCAGCGTGCTTGATCGAGGCGATCGGTGACGCACCCGTGCCGCCGTCATGACCAGCGATCACAATGTGATCTGCTTTGGCTTTGGCGACACCTGCGGCAATTGTACCAACGCCGTTTTCGGCAACGAGTTTGACCGAAATCGAGGCAATTGGATTGACGTTTTTAAGGTCGTGAATCAGTTGCGCCAGATCTTCAATCGAGTAAATATCATGGTGCGGTGGTGGCGAAATCAAACCGACACCCGGCACCGAATAACGCAATGCGCCGATGTACTCAGACACTTTACCGCCCGGCAATTGGCCGCCTTCACCCGGTTTCGCGCCTTGCGCCATTTTGATTTGAATCTGATCGGCGCTCGATAAATATTCGGCATTGACACCGAAACGACCCGACGCAACCTGCTTGATGCGCGAGCGCAACGAGTCGCCGTTTTTCAACATAATCGGTGCAACGATGCGGTTGTGACCAATGATGTCGCCGATGGTTTGACCGTCGACGATGCCCGCATCACCGTTTTGCATCTCCGCTCGATAGCGCATCGGATCTTCGCCGCCTTCGCCGGTATTCGACTTACCGCCAATGCGGTTCATCGCCACCGCTAAAGTCGCGTGCGCCTCAGATGAAATCGAGCCCAAACTCATCGCACCGGTCGCAAAGCGTTTGACAATCTCGGTGGCCGGCTCGACTTCATCAATCGAAATTGCGTTTTTGGGATTGAGTTTGAATTCAAATAAACCACGGAACGTCATGTGACGCTTCGACTGATCATTGATCAGTTGCGCGTATTCTTTATAGGTTTGATAATTGTTCGAACGAGTTGAGTGCTGCAATTTAGCAATCGCATCGGGCGTCCACATGTGTTCCTCGCCGCGTACGCGCCATGCGTATTCACCACCCGTTGCCAATTTATCTTGTAAGGCGTGCTTTTCACCAAATGCATGTTTGTGCAACAAAACCGCTTCTTGAGCAACCTCAAACAACCCCATACCTTCAATCGCGGTCGGCGTACCTTTGAAATACTTATCGACCAATTCTCTCTTGAGGCCAACTGCTTCAAAAATCTGTGAGCCGGTGTATGACATGTACGTCGAAATACCCATTTTCGACATAACTTTATTCAAACCCTTACCCACCGCTTTGATGAAGTAAACAATTGCTTCGTTCGGGCGTTTATCGGTCACCAAACCGTGTTGAACCATATCAGTTAACGTCGCAAAGGCGAGATACGGGTGTACCGCTTCGGCACCGAAACCACCAAGCAAAGCGAAGTGATGCACTTCGCGTGCGCTGCCGGTCTCGACCACCAAACCCGTCGACGTGCGTAAACCTGCCTCAACCAAATGCTGGTGAATCGCTGAAGTCGCAAGCAATGCCGGAATCGGTAATAAATCTTTATCGACACCACGATCAGACAATACGAGAATATTGTGGCCGGCTTTCACTGCATCAACGGCCTGTGCACACAACGACGCAAGCTGTGCCTCAATACCATCCGCGCCCCATGCTGCGGGGTACTTAATGTCAAGCTGATAACTTTTGAATTTACCGTTGGTATACTTTTCGATGTGGCGAATTTTCGCCATTTCGTCGTAACTCAATACCGGTTGCGACACCTCCAACCGCATCGGTGGATTGGTATTGTTGATGTCGAGCAAATTCGGTTTTGGGCCGATGAATGAGACGAGCGACATGACCATTTGTTCACGAATCGGATCAATCGGTGGATTGGTCACTTGCGCAAACAACTGGCGGAAATATTGATAAAACGATTTATTTTTGCGTGACAAAACTGCTAACGGCGTGTCATTGCCCATTGAGCCAGTGGCTTCTTCGCCGTTTTGCCCCATCGATTGCAAAATCATTTTGATGTCTTCTTGCGTGTAACCAAACGCTTGTTGACGATCAAGCAACTCTGATTTCGGTACCGGACGCTCTTCAATCGGCGTCAACACGTGCTCGAGTTTGAGTGACAAACGTGCATTCCACTCTTTGTACGGACGGGCGTTGGCGAGGCTATTTTTGATTTCTTCATCAGCGATGATGCGGCCTTGCTCGGTATCAATCAGCAACATTTTGCCCGGTTGCAAACGCCATTTTTGCTTGATTTTAGAGTCAGGAATCGGTAACACACCGGATTCGGACGCAAGTACGACCAAATCATCGTCAGTCACGACAAAACGCGCCGGACGCAAACCATTACGATCCAAGGTCGCACCGATTTGCCGACCATCGGTGAAGCACAAAGCAGCTGGGCCGTCCCACGGCTCCATCAACGCAGCGTGGTATTCGTAAAAAGCACGGCGCGTGTTGTCCATTTGCTCGTGTTGCTCCCACGCTTCCGGCACCATCATCATCATGGCATGTGCGAGCGGATAGCCCGCCATGACCAGCAACTCGAGACAATTATCGAAAGATGCCGTATCAGATTGGCCGGGATAAATCAAAGGCCAAAGTTTGTGTAAATCATCACCAAGCACGGCTGATGAAATGGCTTTTTGACGCGCGCGAATCCAATTGACATTGCCTTTGACGGTGTTGATCTCGCCGTTGTGCGCGATGAAACGATACGGATGAGCCAATTCCCACGCAGGGAACGTATTGGTCGAGAACCGCTGATGCACGAGCGCGATTGCCGAAATCGTGCGGTTATCTGCCAAGTCTTTGAAATAACGGCTAACCTGCTCGCACAACAACAAGCCTTTGTAAACCACCGTACGCGCGCTCATCGACGGCACGAAATACTCTTTACCGTGCTGCAATTTAAGCGATTGAATCCGATGTGAGGCGGTTTTGCGAATCACATACAATTTGCGCTCCAACGCATCCGTCACCATCACGTCTGGACCACGACCGATGAAAATTTGGCGAATCACTGGCTCGGTCGCGCGCACAACTGGCGACATTTCCATTTCAGCATCGACCGGCACATCGCGCCAACCCAACACGATTTGACCTTCGGCTTTGACGGTGCGCTCCAATTCTTGCTGACACGCCAAACGCGAAGCTTCCTCTTTCGGCAAAAAAACCATGCCGACACCGTACTCACCCGCCGGTGGCAACATCACGCCTTGCTTAGCCATTTCTTCACGGTACAACGCATCCGGAATCTGAATCAAAATCCCTGCACCGTCGCCCATCAACGCATCAGCACCGACCGCGCCGCGATGGTCAAGATTATGCAAAATCAACAAGCCTTGTTGCACGATGGCGTGACTGCGCTGCCCTTTGATGTGCGCGACAAAACCAACACCACAAGCATCGTGTTCGCTGGTTGAATTGTAAAGGCCGTTTTGCTCGGCGTCGGCGCGTAATAATGCGATGGATTCGGCGGTGTCGTGGTGTAAGGTCATTTTGATGACTCCAGTTGTGTTTGGTCTGTTTGTAAGCGACTATACGATGTTTTGCCGCAGGGCACAATTGTTTTTAATTGGGGTCGGTACAAGTATAAAAAGCGCCAATTTCGCACAAAGCAATTAAACAGGGACAGGTTTATATACAATCATAAAAACAATGACTTAATAAAACAAATAGCTAACAAAAACCGTCTTTTTTATTTTTAAAATGACCATTAAGAAATTTTTCAACTTCATTTTCGACCTTCTTTCTGTCTGCATCTTGCAACAATTGCTGCTTTGCACCTATTTTGTACAAACAGGCAAAACCGCACATCGCCCATGGCTTTTATTTAGCGTATATAATACCGCCAAGTTAATTTACTCAGACAGGGGGACATCATGACCGATACAACACGCGAATTTATCCAGAAAACCATTACTGATCACACGATTGTTTTGTTTATCAAAGGCACCGGCCAGTTTCCGCAATGCGGCTTTTCCGGTAAAGCGATCCAATTGCTCAAAGCCTCGGGTGCGACCAATGTCGCGACCGTAAATGTCTTGGACGATGCCGATATTCGTCAAGGTGTAAAAGATTTTTCACAATGGCCAACGATTCCTCAGCTGTACATCAACGGTGAGTTTATCGGTGGCTCTGACATCATGAATGAAATGTTCGAGTCGGGTGAGTTGCAAACCTTGGTTGAATCGACTAAAGCGTAATACACACGTTGAATTTAACCGCAAGAATCGGAGTGCGTGCGCATTCAAGACATCCTAAAATCGGCACACGATCACATCACAATATTAAGGGATGACATGACGAGCAATGCACTCTTTCGCTTCATCCTACTC
>JBIKPB010000068.1:0-7785 GCA_044357705.1 Formosimonas sp.
GGGTTGGCGAGCGCGATTCACTTGAAGCAGATTAATCCAGAATTAAATGTCTGTCTGATCGACAAAGGCTCGGAAATCGGCGCGCATATTTTGTCGGGTGCGGTGATGGATCCGATTGCGATGAATGAGTTGTTTCCGGATTGGAAAGAGCGCGGTGCGCCGCTCAATGTGCCGGTTAAGGCCGATCAATTTTTGTTTTTGAGCGAGACTGGGTCTAAATCCACACCGAATTGGTTGCTGCCTGATTGCTTCCAAAACCACGGGAATTATATTGTCAGTCTCGCCAATGTAGCACGCTGGATGGGCGAGCAGGCCGATGCGCTTGGTGTGGAGATTTATCCCGGATTTGCGGCGGCGAGTATTGTGTATGATGAAAACGGTGCTGTTAAAGGTGTTGTAACTGGTGATGTTGGCATCGGTAAGGATGGCGAGCCGACGTCGCACTTTCAACCTGGTATGGAGTTGCATGCGAAATACACGGTATTTGCCGAAGGCTCGCGCGGTAGTTTGGGCAAGCAATTGATGGCGAAATTTGACCTCAATAAAGGCAAAGATCCGCAAGCTTACGGCCTTGGCATTAAAGAGATTTGGCAAGTGCCGGCGGAGCAGCATCAAGAGGGCTTGGTCGTGCATACCGCGGGTTGGCCACTTGATTCGGATACTTATGGCGGCTCGTTTTTGTATCACATGGATAATAACCAAATCGCATTGGGTTTGGTGGTCGGGTTGGATTATAAAAATCCGTATTTGTCACCGTTTGAAGAGTTTCAGCGTTATAAAACCCATCCCGAAATCGCTAAATTCCTCAAAGGTGGCAAACGTTTGAGTTATGGTGCGCGCGCGATTACGGCGGGCGGGATTTTGTCGTTACCGCAGTTGTATTTTAAAGGCGGGATGTTGGTTGGTTGTGAAGCGGGTTTCCTCAATGCATCGCGCATTAAGGGCTCACACGCGGCGATCAAAACCGGTATGTTGGCGGCGGTAGCGATTGCGCGCGCGATCGGTGAGGGGCGTGAGCGCGATGAAGTGCCTGAGTATGAAGTTGAATTTTATGACTCATGGCTCAAAGATGAGTTGTGGAAAGCGCGCAACTTCAAACAATGGTTCAAAAAAGGCCGCACGATTGCGACCTTGATGACCGGCATTGAACAAAAAGTGCTCGGCGGTAAAATTCCATGGACGATTCATCGCAAAAAGCACGACTATGAATGTCTGTTGCCGGCGGCACAATGCACGCCGATCAATTATCCCAAGCCGGATAATGTGCTGACGTTTGATCGTTTGTCGTCGGTTTTTATCTCCAATACCACTCACGAAGAAAACCAACCGGCGCATTTGACACTTAAAGATCCGTTGGTGCCGGTCAATGTGAATTTGGCGACTTATGCGGGGCCGGAGGCGCGTTATTGCCCAGCGGGCGTGTACGAGTTTGTCGAGGAGGCGGGGCAACCACGCTTGCAAATCAATGCGCAAAATTGTGTGCATTGTAAAACCTGCGACATCAAAGACCCGACACAAAACATTGTTTGGGTCACGCCTGAAGGCTCGGGTGGGCCGAATTACACCAATATGTAGGAGTGGCAATGAGCACGCGTGTTGTGATCTTGCCGGGTTATCAAAACTCTGACCCGCAGCATTGGCAGAGTTTGTGGCAACAGCGGCCGAACGGTACTGAGGTTGACGTGCGGCGCGTGATGCAAGACGATTGGGACGCGCCGGTTTGCAGTGATTGGTATGCGCGATTGCGTGATGCCATTTGTGCATCAGAAGATGAAGTTATCTTGGCGGCGCACAGTTTGGGTTGTTTGTTGACGGCTTATATCATGCAGCAAAACGAGTTGGACGTGATCCGTAAAATCAGAGGCGCTTTGTTAGTTGCGCCACCTGATCCGAGTGGTGCTGATTTTCCAAGCAGTGCGCAAGGGTTTTCTCCGGACAGCGGCCAAGCCTTGGTTTTTCCAAGTGTGGTTGTGGCGAGTACGGATGATCCGTATGGCTCATTCGACTACGCGCAAACATGCGCGGAGCGTTGGGGCAGCCGATTGATTGATATTGGTGCGCGAGGGCATATCAACACTGAGAGCGGCTTGGCAGATTGGCCGCAAGGTTGGGCATTGATGAGACCTTGGTTTAATGCCGCTTAGTTTATTGCTGTACATTTGACTCATTAAAAGCAAACTGCATCTCGCGAGCGGTTTGCTTTTTTTATACTACAATGCCTCATCTTTTTTAATGTTTTACCTATCGACGCGGCGTTTATTTACGCTCGCCGAGTTTCATATACTGCTTAAACCATGCCTTATTATTTGATTTATATTTCAGCCATTATTCTCGGCATTTTGAATGCCTTATCATTTGCACCGATTCCTTCTGGAATATTGCAGATTACCGCAATCACCGGTTTGTTGGCGCTATTGCGCATCGCCAAACGGCCTGCACGTGTCATGTGGATTTTTGGCGTGGCGTGGTTTACGGCAGGTTTGTATTGGTTGCATTTCAGCATGCACGATGTTGGTGGTTTGCCGTTTGTGGCTTCGGCGGCTTTGGTCGTTGTTTTGGCGATTTGTTTGGCGGCGTTTTACGCATTAGGCGTGCATTTCTGGTCGCGCTGGCGCGTCGGAGGACGTTCGGAGGTTTGGGCTTTGTGCGTGGTGTTTCCACTGGTTTGGTTGGCGGCAGAATTGGCGCGCGGTTATTTGTTTTTCAGTGGCTTTCCTTGGTTGGCATCGGGTTATGCGCAGATTGATAATCCATTGCTCAAGGGGTGGTTTGCAGTGCTCGGCGTTTATGGTGTGGGCATGTGGATGGCATTTTTGTCGGGTGCATTATTGACCTTGATTTTGTTTGTGTGTAAAAAAATCACATTGTCGGCTAAGACTTTTGCAGTGTTGTCTGTGAGCACGGTGGCATTGTTGGTTACCGGTTTGATTTTGCAAGGCGTGACGTGGGGCAATAATGTCGGTTCACCGATTGTGGTGCGCATGGTTCAACCGAATATTCCGCAAAATCTTAAATTTGACCGTGATGAAATCATCAAAAACAGCGCGATTTTTTTGGATCAAGCGGCCAGCAGTGCTGCACCATTGACGGTATTTCCCGAAACCGTTTTGCCGTATTCATGGCTTGACTTGTCTGACGATGCTTTAAAGCCATTACAAGCGAGCTTGACGAATCAGCGCGCTGTCTTGATTGGCAGCGTTGGCGAGACAGGGCGTGATACCGATCAAGCAGCGTATTACAACAGTGCGATGTGGTTGGACAGCAACGTGGATATGCGCAACCCGCCACGTTATGACAAGAACCATTTGTTGCCGATGGGTGAGACGATTCCGTATGGTTTTAAGTGGCTGATTGATATGATGAAAATTCCGCTTGGCGGCTACAAAGCAGGTGATGGATATACGCCTTTTTTGTTGAACACCGCCGGTGGGGCGATCAAGGTTTCGGCGAATATTTGCTATGAGAACGAATTCGGCGAGGATTTGATTAAGGCATGGAAAAATGGTGATGACAACGCACCAAACGTGTGGATCAATATGACTAACCTTGGCTGGTTTGGTACACATGATGTCAGCACCAATCAAGCGCAACACTTGCAGATGTCGCGCGCCCGTGCGATGGAAATGGCACGCCCGATGCTGGTCGTGACCAATACCGGTGCATCGGCCAATATCGACGCGATGGGTGATGTTCTGGATCAGTTGCCTGCTGATCAAGCCGTGGTGCAAGACGTGACGGTACAGCCGCGCAGTGGTTTGACGCCGTATATTGCGCTCGGCAATCTACCGGTATTGGCTTTGTTGAGCATTGCTTTTGGCTTGATGATTTTGAGCCGTCACCGACATATGGACATTTAACAATGAGCCCTCCAAACCGCGTTCACCACTGGGCGTTGGGCTTATTGTTGCTCAATTTGAGTATTTTTATAGCCATTTTATTCGCACAAAAAAATGGCTATGACGCGCCTGCGCTCGGTTATCTCAAAGCATTTGCGGAAGCCGCGTGTATTGGTGCATTGGCCGACTGGTTTGCAGTGGTTGCACTGTTTCGTCATCCGCTCGGCATTCCACTGCCGCACACCGCGATTTTGCCTGCAAAACAAGCGCAACTCGCGCAAGGCGTGGCCAAATTCATCGGTACACATTTTCTTGATCCCAACATCATTGCCGATCAACTTGCTCGACTCAAAGTCGGTGAGCGACTTAACGCCTATGCACAGCAACAATTGACCAACGCAGTGATCGCCAAACGCTTGCCACGGATTTTGCAGGCATTGATGCAGCGCGTACCGATCGAAGCACCAGATGCGTTGATGGGCTGGAGTCAGAATGCGATGACGAATTATCTGAGCGGCGACCGTTTGGGGCGCGCAGCCGCTCGGTTGATTCGCGTCGCTCAAGCGCAAGGTTTGGATCAAAAATTGGTCAATGCGTTGGCAGCCTCGACTTATGAGTTCGTCACCGCAGAAGATGCCAAAGAGCGTGTCCGCCCATGGTTAAATGAGCTGGCAGCTGCCGCGAAAAAAATCGACGCGTCGTGGTGGGATCACCTTAAAACCAAAGTGACCGGTCAAGCGCTTGAGTGGGCGGATGATTGGCTGATTGAAAAAGCTTTGACGTGGTTGGCTGATTTCACGCAAAAAATTCAAACTGATGAAACCCATCCTGTACATGTTTGGGTCGCCGAGCACATCGATGATTGGACGGCGCAGTTATTCAACAATACCGATTGGCATGCGTGGTTGGCAGAGCATGTGCATGATTGGTTGCGTACGCCGACGGCGGAAGAGTTGGTCAACACGGTTTGGGCAAAAAGCCGTGCATGGCTGGACAACGCGGCGCAAAGTGATTCGCCTTACATTGAGCCGCTGTCGGATAAAATCCGTCAAGCCGTGCTGAATTTTATGGCGGATCCTCATCAGCAAAATAAGCTGACGGACAAGACTTCACGCATTGCGGCGAATTTGCTCACAGAGCACCAAACCGACATTCGCGACTGGCTCACTGCGCAGATGAATGCGTGGAGTAAAGAGCGACTGACGACTGCTTTAGAGAATGCGATTGGTCGTGATTTACAATACATTCGCATCAACGGCACGCTGATTGGTGGTTTGATCGGCTTGGTGTTGTACTCGATCAGTCAAGCCGTAGCGTCATGATTGATTGTGTTTGTTCGCTCGCTTGCTCAACGCACAATAAAAAACAGCCCGTTGTTTAAACGGGCTATTTTTTATTCGACCATGGGGTGATGCTATAAATCAAAGGCTTTGCTTGAGTTTGGCAATCGCTGCCTTGACTTGATTTGGCGCGGTACCGCCAATGTGATCACGCGCCGCAACCGAGCCTTCGAGGGTCAAACAATGCGACACATCAGCTTCGATCAAAGACTGTTGTTCAGCCGTTAAATCGGTTGCCGCTCGTAATTCTTCTAGATTCAAATCCGCGAGATCACATTTCTTTTGTGTGCAAATTTTGACCGCATGTGCGACTGCTTCGTGGGCGTCGCGGAACGGCAATCCTTTTTTGACCAAATAGTCTGCCAAATCGGTTGCGGTTGAGAAACCTTGCAATGCCGCTGCACGCATATTCTCAGGTTTGACGGTAATGCCCTGAACCATTTCAGTGAAAATCAATATCGTTTCGAGCACTGTATCTGCGGCATCAAATAATGGCTCTTTGTCCTCTTGATTGTCTTTGTTGTAGGCCAACGGTTGACCTTTCATTAACGTTAAAAGGCTCATCAAGTCGCCATAAACTCGACCGGTTTTACCGCGTGCCAACTCGGGCACATCGGGGTTTTTCTTTTGCGGCATGATCGACGAGCCGGTGCAGAAACGATCCGCCAAATCAATGAAACCCACACGCGGACTCATCCAAATAATCAACTCCTCAGACAAACGCGACACGTGCATCATCAACAATGACGCGGCGGCACAAAACTCGATCGCAAAGTCGCGGTCAGAAACGGCATCTAAAGAGTTTTCGCAAACGCCGTCAAAACCGAGTTCACGCGCCACAAATTCACGATCAATCGGATATGTTGTACCGGCTAAAGCCGCAGCACCGAGCGGCAGGCGATTGGTGCGTTTACGGCAGTCGACAAAACGCTCGACGTCGCGGCCAAACATATTCACGTAAGCCAGCAAATGATGGCCAAACGTGATCGGTTGCGCAACTTGTAAGTGGGTAAATCCGGGCAAGATTGTTGCGGCTTCACGCTCGGCAACGCTGAGTAAAGCGCTGCGCAATTGATTGAGTGCTGTGACAATATCGTCAATTTGCGTGCGCAACCATAAGCGAATGTCGGTCGCCACTTGATCGTTGCGCGAGCGACCTGTGTGCAAACGTTTGCCGGCTGCGCCGACCAATGCGGTCAGTCGGGCTTCGATGTTAAGGTGAACGTCCTCAAGATCCAACTGCCAAGTAAATTCGCCACTTTCGATTTCGGATTTGATTTGCGCCATGCCACGCTCAATGTCCGCTAAGTCTTGTGGACTAATGATACTTTGTTGCGCCAGCATTTTGGCATGTGCGAGCGAACCTTGAATATCAACCAAACCTAAGCGTTTGTCAAAATTCACTGAAGCAGTATAACGCTTAACCAACTCACTCATCGGTTCAGAGAAAAGAGCGGACCAACCTGCTGATTTATTATGGAGTGACGATTGATTACTCATGGTTTCCTTTGAGGTAAAGTTTTGGTTTGAAGTGTTAAAACATAACTTACAATTCTAATTCAAAGAGCTGTATTTGGGGTGAAAAACAAAAAATCACTGTCTCAAGAAAAAATCAAACGTGCGTTGTTATCGATTGATATTAAAGGATTTTGCTTTGTAATTATCCGCTAAGGCGCATGAAATAAAGGCTCCGCTGTACGAAATTTTGCAAAAGCGCTTGACGGAGTGATTTAAACTATGTTTTAATTCGCCTCGTTGTGAATGACAAAGCGTTCTTGTTGAGTCTGTCGGTCAACAAGAGTAATTTAGATAGTCTGGTGGAGAAAATAAATGAATAAGTCAGAATTGGTCGATTTTATCGCAGGTGAGGCTGAAATTTCTAAAGCAGCAGCAGGTCGTGCTTTGGACGCTGTCACTACAGCAGTTAAGAAAACCTTGAAAAAAGGTGGTACAGTTACTTTGGTTGGTTTTGGTACTTTTTCAGTTGGCAAGCGCGCTGCACGCTTAGGTCGTAATCCACAAACTGGTGCAGAGATCAAAATCAAAGCAGCTAAAGTACCTAAGTTCAAGCCAGGTAAAGGTTTGAAAGACGCAGTAAACTAATATTGATTTTAAGATTGGGTGATTAGCTCAGTTGGTAGAGCGGCGCCCTTACAAGGCGTAGGTCGGGAGTTCGAGCCTCTCATCACCCACCACAATCTTAAAAAATAGCTTTGGAGTGGTAGTTCAGTTGGTTAGAATACCGGCCTGTCACGCCGGGGGTCGCGGGTTCGAGCCCCGTCCGCTCCGCCAAACAAAAATGCGAACTTCGGTTCGCGTTTTTATTCTCAAGGGTTATTTTAGGCCTTTGATTAAGTTATTTTTGGGAAACCCAAAAATAACTTCAGACTCAAAATCATAAAAAGTAGGATTTTACTTTTTATGACCACGGAGCGGTAGTTCAGTTGGTTAGAATACCGGCCTGTCACGCCGGGGGTCGCGGGTTCGAGCCCCGTCCGCTCCGCCAATTAGATGAAAAAGGTGAACGTATTGTTCGCCTTTTTTATTGCCCTCCCTTATAATGCTCCTTTGGCGAATGGCTTCGCTTTAGAACGAGGATTTTATGTTTG
>JBIKPB010000225.1:0-3068 GCA_044357705.1 Formosimonas sp.
ATATTCAAAAACACCAAAAAATTATTCAGGTGTTACTTGCTTTGCTGATTGTTCCTTTCGCCTTTTCTGGCATTGCAGATGTGGCGAGTGATCGCGCAGGAGCAGATACTGTGGCTAAAGTAGGTTCTTATCAAATTACGCAAAGTATGTTTGATCGAGAGTTTCAAAATTATAAAACGCGTATGAGCCAGCAATTGGGGGATCAGTATAATGAGGCGCAGTTTGATGGTTTTGAGTCGCGTCAAGAATATTTGAACCAAATGGTTGATCGTGCAGTACTTGCTGAAGCTGCAAAAAAAGAGTATCTGTCGGTTTCCGATAGCATTTTGCAGCAGGCTTTATTGGCTCAGGTGCCCAAAGATGGTAAGGGTAATGTTGACATGGCTCAGTATGAGGCATTGATTCGTGCGCAGGGCATGAGCACCGCTCAGTATGAGGCTGATGTTCGTAATCAAATTTCTGCTTCTGTGGTGGTACAAGCTGCCAGTTCGGGTAATGATGTGTTGCCGTTAGCGCAAGATTATTTGCAAAAAATGTTTTCCAAGGTTCAGGTGGTCGAGCAAAAGAGCATTGATTCCGCACCGTTTTTAGCAGGTGTCAGTGTGTCACCTGCCCAAGTGAAGCAATATTATGACCAACATACTGCTGAATTCACGCGACCCGCTGCATTTGATTTAGAGTATGCCGTTATTCCGATATTGCCTGTAAATTATGTGCCGACTGATGATGAGATTAAAGCTGCTTTTGGTGGCAATGCAACTGTTCAAGAAATTGCTAGTGTGCGTCAGGATCCGGTGAAATTAAAAGAGGCGACACAAAAAACAGCGGTTAATAAAATGGAGGCCGTTGCAAAAAAAATCATTGAAGCGAGTACTGCTACACCAAAGGATTTGAATGCAATTGTCACGAAGTTTGGTGGCAAAATCGAAACAACGCTTGATGTGACGCGTAAAGGTAGCGAAAACTTACCCGCACCGCTTAAATCTCCAGATGTACGCGATGCTTTGACCAGCAGTGAGATGGCTGCTTCAAATGCGGTAAGCGTGCCTGTGGCTTACGATACCAACTTGGTGGTCGGTCGTGTGATCAAGTCGAATGTTGCGGGTCTCCAGCCGCTTGAAACGGTGCAGACTGAAATTGAAAATAAGCTCAAACAGCAAGCCGTTATCGTGAAAATGCGCGAGGAGGCAGATAAGCAAATTACCTCAATGAATCCGGCTGCTTCGATTGGTGGGCAAGTGCCCATGGGGCCTTTACTCAAACGTACTGTGAGCCCACAAGCTTTGGCACAAGTCATGGCGGTTAAAGAATATCCTAAATTCGTTGTCAGTCAGAATGATCGTGGTGTGAGTATTGTTCGTGTGGTGTCAAGTGCTCCCCCTGTATCGTCTGATCAAGCAGAATTAAAGCAACAGATTTCGGGTTGGCAAGGTCTGGCTATTGAATTGCAGCGTCGCGCTTTCATGCAGTCTTTGCGTCAGCGTTATGACGTTAAGCTATTTACCGAGAAATTGGGTGGAAGCGATAATTCTGTCGCTAAGCCGAAGGTTTAATTTTTGTAAACACGCTGGTTATCCCAGCGTGTTGTGTTTTATTTATTAAGTATTGGAGTTCCTGTGTTATCAGCAGCAAATATTACCCAGCAGTTTGGTGCCAAGCCATTGTTTGAAAATATCAGCGTTAAGTTTGGTGGTGGCAATCGTTATGGTTTGATCGGTGCGAACGGTTGTGGCAAATCGACATTTATGAAAATTTTGGGTGGTGACTTGGATCCGACCGCTGGTAATGTCAGCATTGAGCCGAATATCCGCTTAGGTAAGCTGCGTCAAGATCAATTCGCCTACGAAGATGTGCGGGTTTTGGATGTGGTTATGATGGGGCACACTGAAATGTGGGCGGCGATGACCGAGCGAGACGCGATTTATGCCAACATGGAAGCGACAGAAGACGATTATATGAAAGCCGCTGAACTGGAAGGTGTGTATGCTCAATACGATGGCTACACTGCTGAAGCGCGCGCGGGTGAGTTGTTGTCCGGTGTGGGAATCACAACGGATTACCATAATGGTTTGATGGGTGCGGTTCCACCGGGTTTGAAAGTTCGTGTTTTGCTCGCGCAGGCACTGTTCTCTAATCCTGATATTTTATTGTTGGATGAGCCGACCAATAACTTGGATATTGATACAATTCGTTGGTTGGAGCATGCACTCGATGAGCGTGACAGCACGATGATCATCATTTCGCATGACCGTCACTTTTTAAATGGCGTGTGTACGCATATGGCCGATATGGACTATGGTACTTTGACCGTTTATTCTGGCAATTATGATGATTACATGATGGCGTCCGCCGAAGCGCGTGCGCGTCAAATGGCGAGTAACTCAAAAGCCAAAGACCGTATTGCTGAATTGCAAGAGTTTGTACAGCGTTTTGCGGCTAATAAAGCCAAAGCGCGCCAAGCGACGTCACGTCAAAAAATGATTCAAAAAATCAAAGAAGATACGGTTGAAATGAAACCGTCGTCGCGTCAAAATCCATTCATTCGGTTTGAGCAAAATAAAGTCTTGCACCGCTTGGCTTTGGAAGTAGAAACGATCAATAAGGCGTTTGACGAACCGATCATTACTAAATTTTCGGCAATGGTCGAAGCCGGTGAAAAAATCGCGATTATTGGTGGTAATGGCGTAGGTAAAACGACATTGTTACGCGTCTTGCAAGGCGATCTTGATGCGGACAGTGGTACGGTTAAATGGTCGGAAAATGCTGATATAGGCTACATGGCGCAAGACGTAGAGCCGCACTTCGATTCGGACGAAATCGTTATGGATTGGATGGGGCGTTATCGTCAGGCGGGTGATGATGATCAGGTGATTCGCGGAGTGTTGGGTAAATTACTATTTTCGGGTGAAGATGTTACCAAGCCTGTACGCGTCTTGTCGGGTGGTGAAAAGCACCGCATGAGTTTTGGTCGTCTCCTGCTTGGTCGTCACAATATCTTAATGCTTGATGAGCCAACAAATCATTTGGATATGGAGTCGATTGAGTCTTTGCAGCTCGCACTCGAAAAA
>JBIKPB010000176.1:0-3851 GCA_044357705.1 Formosimonas sp.
ACGTTGAAGTCTTTAAAATGCGCCAGCAAAATCTTGAGGTCATCATGATCGGTCACAAAGGTCATCCTGAGGTTGAAGGGACGATGGGGCAGGCCGACGATGGAATTTATTTGGTTGAGACGGAGGTGGATGTGGATCGCGTTGTGGTGCAGTCACCGGATGCGTTGGCCTATGTGACGCAAACGACTTTATCTGTTGACGATACCAGTGGCATTATTGCTGCTCTGAAAGCGCGTTTTCCCATGATTCATGAGCCGAAGAGGGCTGATATTTGTTATGCGACACAAAATCGACAAGATGCGGTGAAAGTACTCGCGCCGCAAGTGGATGTCGTGGTGGTAGTCGGTAGCCCGAATAGCTCTAATTCGAATCGCCTGCGTGAGTTGGCCGAGAAAATGGGGGTGCCTTCATATATGGTCGATCATGCGGATGATGTGTGCGCAGAATGGTTTGAGGGCGTTTCAAAAATCGGCGTAACTGCGGGGGCCTCTGCGCCTGAGGTGTTGGTTCAGAGTATTTTGGCACGCATCAAAGATTTAGGGGCGCAGTCTGTCTCGGTGTTAAATGGCGTTGAAGAAGCTGTGAGCTTTCCATTGCCTAAAGGTTTAAAGGGTTTGCAAAGTATTTCAGTCAACGTTGAGCCGTTATAAATTTTTAAAGTACTCTGGCTTCGTTTTGGAATAAAGCGTGGGGTGAAGAGGAGTTGTTATGTGGGATCAATTTGTCAGTGCAGTAGGTATCGTAGGTACAGTATTTCTCGTCGGGTTTTTTGGTTATTTGAAGTGGCGTAAAAGCCAAGCGATTAAAGAGGCTGAAGAAGCCAAGAAGAATAAATTAAATGGTCATGTCTGATTCCCTGACTAATAACGCTCAAAGCATTAGTTCAACTTTATTTGATGCGATCGTTCCGGCACCCTTTGGTGCCGTGGGCGTTCGTTTGACGGATGACCAGCAGCATGTGCTGATATTGACGTATTTGTTGGAAGGCGAGGCTGAGTTTCGGGGCAAAAGCGCTTTAGCCAAAAATGCCTTCAAACAAATCGCCGCTTATTTGAAAAGCGCCAAACATACCTTTGATTTACCCACCATTGAACAAGGCACCGTTTTTCAAAATAAAGTTTGGCGTGAAATCAGTCAAATTCCACGAGGCGATACGCTGAATTATAAGTTCGTTGGTCAATTGATCGGCTGCGGCAGTCCACGTGCGGTCGGTGGTGCATGCGGTGCGAATCCGTACCCGCTTATTGTTCCGTGCCACCGTGTCGTTGCTGCGGGTGGAATTGGTGGTTTTGCGCGCGATGATAATGGCTTACATATCGAGATCAAACGCTGGTTATTGGCGCACGAAGGTGTGATTTATTAAATGTCGGACAATAATGCGCTGATTGATCAATTCACCAGTAGTCTTTGGCTGGCGAACGGTTTGGCTGAAAATACGCTTAAATCTTATGGCAGTGATTTAAATTTACTGGCCCAGTTTTTACAGCAGCGTGACAAACAACTACTGACGGCGAGTGAAATGGATTTGAATGCCTACTTGGCTCATTTATTTCATGACGGTGTAGTTAAAAAAACAACCTCCAGCAATCGCAAAATTGCCAGCTTCAAACGTTTTTATGGCTGGGCCATACAAAGCAATCTGATCACGCAAGACCCGTGCGCCCAATTATTGATGGCGCGACCGGCCGCACGCTTACCCAAAACTTTATCCGAAGCTCAAGTGGAGTTTTTACTCAAAGCGCCTGACGACTCGGCCAAAGGCGTGCGTAATCGCGCTATGATAGAGTTGATTTATGCCAGTGGTTTGCGGGTTTCCGAGTTGGTTGGGTTGCGCATGCTGGAGGTCAGCTTAAATGACGGTGTGCTGCGTATCACGGGTAAGGGCAGTAAAACCCGCTTGGTACCTTTCGGCGAAAATGCGGGCGAGTGGCTGACGCGCTATTTAGGTGAGGCACGAGGCGAATTATTGCGTGGGCGGGTTTGTGATGAAGTATTTGTCACCGCGCGTGGTGCGGGAATGACGCGACAAATGTTTTGGCATGTCATCAAAAATTATGCCTTACAAGTTGGCATTGCGCCCGTGCTGATCTCGCCGCATACGATTCGTCATGCGTTTGCGACTCATTTATTGAATCACGGTGCAGACTTACGGGTGGTGCAGATGTTGCTCGGACATTCTGATATTTCCACCACACAAATTTATACCCATGTCGCGCGCGAACGCTTGAAAAATCTACATGCCACCCATCACCCACGTGGTTCTATCTGAATTTAAACTGAACTTTTCTCGTTGGGTCATCAGACATTCGCGTGCTATGATGCGCACTTATTTTCATCCTTAAGGACACTCTCTTGGAAGCGATAACCAGTTTTTTCAGCTTTATGTTGCATGTTGACCGTGAGTTAGCGATGTTGGTGAGTCAATATGGAGTTTACATCTACGCAATCCTGTTCTTTATCATCTTTGGCGAAACAGGCTTTGTCGTTTTACCATTTTTGCCTGGTGACTCATTGTTGTTTATTGCCGGTGCTTTGGCGGCAGATGGATTAATGGATCCATGGTTACTGACGTTTTTGTTAATGGCGGCTGCCATATTGGGTAATACCGTTAACTATATGATTGGGCGCATGATCGGCAAAAAAGCTTATGAAATGGACAGTCGATGGTTCAATCGCAATGCCTTGCTGAAAACCCATGAGTTTTATGAGAAGCATGGCGGAAAGGCAATTGTATTAGCTCGCTTTTTACCGCTTGTGCGTACTTTTGCGCCTTTTGTTGCCGGCGTTTCTGCAATGAGTGTAATTAAATTCCAACGTTATAATTTTTTAGGTGCATTTTTGTGGATTGTACTGTTTGTTTGGGGCGGATATTTCTTCGGTCAGGCGGAGTTTACTTTGTTCGATAAACACATTGCGATTAAAGATTATCTAAGTACAATTGCTTTAGTTGGGTTTGCTGCCGCTTTAATTCCGGCGGTGCTCGGTTTTGCTTGGCAATTGATGCGCAGCAGGAAAAAAGCAGATTGAGTTGGACTGAATTAAAAACAAGCCCTTATGAAAGAAGGGCTTGTTTTTTTGCTGCAAAGCAAGATAATTGTATTTTGTCGGTGCAATCGCTTCAAAAGGGGACAGTAACATGCAAAAAAGCACCAATTATGTGCAATCACTGCTTGCTTTTTACACGCCGCTTGCATAATAATCGCATCCATAGCGTGAACACTGTATCGGCAAAATGAGCGTAACGGTTTTTCTTGCATACGTATATCAGCACAGATACAATGCGCACGCTTTAAACGTGTTTTAAAAACGGAAGTGGTTAACCAACAGTTGTCTAACCATCACACACTCTCGGTGGTAACGCCGAATCACACAGTACTTGGAGAAAAACGATGCAAAAAATGTGGAAATTATTACCTTTGGTAGCTGCAGTTGCTTTGGCGGCATGTACTAAACCTGAAGAGAAGAAGCCTGATGCAGCAGCTCCTGCAGCCGCAGCGGCTGGTGGTGACACGATTGTTGTTAAAATCGGTAGCGGCGCGCCAAAATCTGGTGGTATTGCTCACTTGGGGCAAGACAATGAAATGGGTGCTCAATTGGCGATCAACGACATCAACGCTAAAGGCGACCTGGTGATCGGTGGTAAAAAAGTTAAATTAGAGCTCGTTGGCGAAGACGATGCAGGTGATGCGAAACAAGGTACAACTGTTGCGCAAAAGCTTGTTGATGCTAAAGTTGTTGGCGTTGTTGGTCATTTGAACTCTGGTGTTTCAATGCCAGCAAACAAAATCTACGCTGATGCAGGTATTGTTCAAGTATCACCATCATCAACCAACCCAGACTACACAATCAAA
>JBIKPB010000177.1:0-3845 GCA_044357705.1 Formosimonas sp.
GATTCCGCAGTGGCTGACTTGGCTCAAAATCAATTTGCCTTCCAACATTTCGACCGATATGGCGATCAAAGCTCAGTGGGATTTAACCATGGGTAATTCACCTGCCGGTGGTTTTTCCTTTGAACGTGAGCGGGGCGATTTGTGGACGGACAAGCGACAAAAAAATAGAATTGGTTTATCCAATATGACTTTAAAAGGGACTTTGGCAGGGCGGAGTATGAGCATCACGGGTGCCTTGCGAAGTGATCGTTTGGGTCAAGTCGACATTTCGGGTCGAGTGGGGTTGGTCGGCTCGGATGCCGGTTGGGTGATTTCAGGTTTGTCGCCTTTAGATTTATCTGCCAAAGCAGAGTTCAATAAACTCGATCAATTCAATTCATTGTTCGGCCCCAATATCAAGTTGCAAGGGCAAATGCAGGCCAATATGCAGATTACTGGGGTTTTAAGTGATCCGATTATGAATGGACTTTTGACCGGCCAAAATTTGGATCTGTTGCATGTCGATCAAGGCTTTAGACTGAAAGACGGCGTGATGCGCCTTAAGTTGGCAGACTCATCGGTAACCTTTGAGCAATTTGACTTTAATGGGGTCGAAGGCACGCTTTCGGTACGCGGTCAAGCGAGTTACGGCAATAGTCGATTATTAACCGCTCAAGTGACGATGGATAAATTGCGCCCATTCGTGCGTGTAGACCGTCAGTTGGTTTTGAGTGGTCAAGCAGAGTTAGGCTATGACGGCGCCAATCAATTGTCGATTAAAGGGCGTGTACGCGCTGACAAAGCATTGATCGATATGCCGCCGACCTTGCCGCCGAGCTTGGGTGACGACGTGGTTGTATGCTCATCTGATCCCAATAAATCGCGTCGTTGTAACCCAGATCCCAACAGTGAAGCTAAAATGCAGCGCATCGGCTTGATTCCCACGGTTGATTTGACACTTGATTTAGGGCGAGACTTCAGATTCAAAGGGCAAGGTGCGGATGTTAAATTGGTGGGCAGTGTTAACTTAAGCAGCGTTGAAGGCTCACCCTTACGCACGACGGGTGTAGTGCGTGTCGATAGTGGGACGTATAAGTTTTATGGCCAAACATTGACGGTCGAGCGGGGCATTGTGACATTCCAAGGGCCGCTTGATGATGCCGCATTGAATGTTTTTGCAACCCGTACCATTGATACCGTTGAAGTCGGCGTTGAGTTAACGGGTACGCTTGCTGACAGTAAAGCACGCTTGATTTCGACTCCTGAAATGCCGGATGAAGAAAAGCTTTCATGGTTGCTGTTTGGTCGTTCTGCCAGCACTTTATCTACTACTGATGGAAGTGCGATTGCGGGTGCCGCTGCCATTTTATTGGGTACAGATCAAGGTAGAAAACTGTCTGAAAAATTAGGCATCGACAGCTTCAATTTCGGCTCCTCGGACAATGGGCTCACCGGAACCGTTGTGGGTCTAGGGCGGCGTTTGAATGATCAGTTCATGGTTTCATATGAACAGACGCTAACCGATGCTGCAGGAGTGGTTAAACTGACTTGGACACTGTCACGCAATTGGCAAATCGTATTGCGTGGAGGTTCGATCAATGGTGCTGACATTCAATATACCAAGCGTTTTGATCGACTGGGATCGCGGTCGACACTCAGATAAAAGTAGATAAAAAAACCGCTCGTAGATGAAACGAGCGGTTTTTTTTATGGTTTTTCTTAATGATAGGAAAGCTTTTATTTTTGTGCACCACGCCAATAGATCTCCGGATGTTGTGCATTTTGATTCAATACCCTTGCCAAAATAAAAAATACATCTGAGCAGCGGTTGAGAAATTTAAGTGTATCGTTATTAATCGCTTCTTCTTCGTTTAAGGCAATGATGCTGCGCTCAGCACGACGGGCAACGGTGCGACAAACATGAGCTTGTGCGGCTGCCTGAGTACCGCTGGGTAAAATGAATTCTTTGAGGGCGGGTAATTGTGCGTTGTATTCGACAATCCATTCATCCAACAAAATCAATGCATCGGTGGATAAAAAAGTCATGCCCGGTACAGCCAACTCTGAACCAATTTCAAATAAATGATGCTGTAAAGAGATGAGAAACCCATCAATCACACGATCCGGCTCGTTGGTATGGGCACGCAAGCGGGCGCGTAAAGCACCAATATGAGCATTGAGTTCGTCCACATCCCCCATTGCATTGAAGCGGGGCGTAGATTTTAGATGGCGTGAACCATCAGCCAATCCGGTTGTGCCATCATCGCCAGTACGAGTGGTAATTTGATCTAAGCGGTTACTCATGGATCAGTTGGAAATATGGTGATAGCCAAGGTCAATCGTGCCATAAAGCTCTACCTTTGATTTGGGTGTACTTTTCCAACGCTCGTTCATGGCTTCAACGGCGCGAGTTGTTTGGTTGAGGGGTAATGCAGCACGAACGCCCAAAACATTTTCATTTTTTTCGTTTGCGACATCAAAGATTAACGCCGTACCGTTGCTTTGGCTGGAAAAACCAACAGTAGATTCGCGATCATCTCTTGCGAGTGCGCTATTGCTTGCCAATAAAGCCATGCTGATAAGTACCAGTAATTTTTTCATTGAATGACTCCTTTTTCATGAATTTGT
The DNA here is from genome assembly GCA_044357705.1 of Formosimonas sp. Lineage (GTDB taxonomy): Bacteria > Pseudomonadota > Gammaproteobacteria > Burkholderiales > Burkholderiaceae > Hydromonas. Next base: position 2,608 of record JBIKPB010000177.1, read on the forward strand.
TGAGCGGATCTATCGATTAATAGCCCTCAGATTTAAGGCTTCGAATATCGTTTTGGTTGACCTTGACCGTCTATATCACGACGTTTTTAAGCCAACGCGTATAAAGCTGTCGTGCCACAGCTTGCGCGCCTTCAGTATACAAACAGTTGTCATGGCGAATTTTATCTTCGGAATGAGTGTTTTGATCATTTGCGGACTCAATATCTTCGCGTGCCGTATCCAACCAATGATTGATTTTTTCGGGAAGCGCTTCAACATGAAACTGCATGCCCAAGTGAATGTCATCGAGTGAAAATGCTTGATTGAGGCAATACAAGCTTCCTGCGAGGAGCTGTGCTTGTTGCGGAGGCAAGTAAGTTTCATTGTGCCACTCAAATAACATAACGGGATTGAGTCCACCGAACCAGTCGTAGGCCGCTGCTGTGTGCAATGGGCTGACTTTGTGCCAGCCGATTTCAGCCGATGGTGCTTTGATGACAATACCACCCGCCGCACGCGCCAACATTTGTCCGCCCAAACAGTGACCGATGATGGGAATACGGTTAGCGAATGCCTCATGAATCAACGCATAAGCTTGAGCCAGATGAGGATAGTTGACTTCGTCGTTTGCACTCATCGCACCGCCCATAATGGCGAAACCGCTATAATCCGTAATGGTGTAGGGCAATAAATCACCGGCAGCGACATTAACAATCACGTGGGGAATTTCCCAGTTGATCAGGCAATCTGTAAAATAGCCGGGCCAGTCATAGTGGGCGTGTTGGAGGACTAAGATGGGTTTCATAATGGTCTCGCTGGTGTTTTCGATGCATTATTCTAACTGAAAAACAGATCAAATTTGCACACCGATGGTGCAGTTTAATGTCGATTTTTGATTATTTTTGGGTTTTCTTGTACTGAAAGAAATTTAAATATTGGGTTGAAAAGCAACGAGGCATTCTAAATTCAAGCGGATTTTAATGATGTCACCCACCTCAAGGTAATGGTGACTTAAGCTGGGCAGCTTAGCCACAACGGTTTGACCTGAAGGCAACATGAGGGTGTAAATGAAATCGTTACCGTTGAATGTCTTAGATTGAACGGTGACATTGTGACCCGTTTCAATCTCATGTAACAGGTTTTCCGGGCGAATCAATACATCCAGTATTTCACCTGTGGAAAAACCATGAGGCTGTGTGTCGCTGTGGTTACCTAATTCAGTCTCAATCGTAAAATCATTTTTGGCCACTCCTTTAATA
>JBIKPB010000178.1:0-3801 GCA_044357705.1 Formosimonas sp.
GCCCAACTTCGATCATGGTTGATACATTTGGCACGGGTGTAATTACTGATGAAAAAATCACGGCATTGGTCGCCGAACATTTTGACTTACGCCCGAAAGGCATTGTCAAAATGCTCAACCTGCTCCGCCCGATTTACAGCAAAACCGCAGCTTACGGTCATTTCGGCCGTGAAGAGCCAGAGTTTTCTTGGGAAGCAACCGATAAAGCGGCCTTGTTACGCGACGCGGCAGGATTGGGACAACTTCAAGTCATGGCATAAAATAGCGAAGGATCAACATGAGCACCATTCAATTATTCTCTGACCAACAACCCGAAGCCGAGTTCGACTTCCCAAGACCCGAACGTTTGGTCGAAGGAAATCCACAACGCACGACGTGGCATCACTTCACCAATGACAGCGGTGAAGTATTTATGGGGGTTTGGGCATCAGAGGTCGGCGCATGGCGAATCGAAATGGGCACGACCGAAGACGAATATTTTTACGTCACTGCAGGTCGCGGCAGTTTGACCGACGACACTGGTTTGGTTCGTGAGTTCACGGTCGGCGATGCAGTTGTCATTCCTGCGAATTACAAAGGCACGTTCAGAGTAATTGAGAAGCTGATCAAGCATTATGTGATCACGGAACGTAAAGCGTAAACCATCACAATCCGTTAAAAATCCCGTAATAATGCGGGATTTTTTATAACGTTCATCACAACATGTGATTCACTACGCTGCTCGTAAATTATATTGCTTCATTTCTTTAACACGCAGCTTGTAATCCGGACACATCAACGCCACTTGTGCCCAAAATTTCGCACTATGGTTCATCTGAACCGTATGCGCCAACTCATGAATCAGCACATAATCAGCCAAACGTGCATCCAAAAAAGCCAACCGCCAATTGATGCGAATCACGCCGTCGGTACGACACGTCCCCCACAATGTTTTGGCGCTGGATAACACAATACTGCGATAACGTAAATTAAACGCCTTTGCATGCGCTTTGGCACGATCATCCAAAAACACATTCAACACATCAACCACTGCATCCAATAATTTTTGCGGCTTTTTGGATTCAATGACGTCTTGTAGAACCAATTCCGTCTCCTGTCCAAACCAAAAATTATCTGCACTGAACGTCACTTGATATGCTACCCAACGCACAACCACATCGCGTCCGAGCAATTTAAATGCCGTTCCATCCGGCATATTTAAATCCGGTACAAAACTGACTTGGGGTTGTTGAATTTGATTGCGCTGCTTGTGGAGGTTTTTGAGCAACCATGTTGTTTTGCTTTGCAAAATGCACTCGATTTCAGCAACACTCACGCCTGAACTTGCACGGACGCGCAAACCCTTGGCATCAATCAGCATGCCGACCGTGCGACGACGTGTGCGCTCGATGGTATAAGGGACGACTTGACCATCAAGTACGACTTGGCGCTGACGGGCTTTGGGTTCAGGATTAACCGGTAATACCGACTCATTTTGTAGTGCTGTGTCATCAAACAGCGACAGTTGTAACCCACTCAACCATTGTTTCAAACGGTTCAATATTATTCCTATAAAGTAGCCACTAAAAATAAAACCTTATGTTTTCATCGCTCATTAACATAATGCTGTTTAAGGAAACGCGGACGCCCCATCAATTCAATTCAAATAGCCGCACCTTAAAAAGCAGAGAACAAGATGCCGCCCAGTCTATCCGGCACGTTTGACAAATACAGTAAACGCACCAAACAAGAAATCTTCCTCACCAAGATGGATGGTCTCATTCCTTGGCAGGCACTGTGCGCCGTGATAGAACCTCATTACACCAAAGCCGGCAATGGTCAGCCACCACGCGGTTTAGAGCGAATGCTGCGCATGTACTTTGTCGCGCACTGGTTCAACCTTGCCGACGAAGCCTGCGAAGAGTTTCTGTACGACACCATCAGCGCGTCAGTTCTGCGGCTTTGACCTTGGCAACGAGCCGATACCCGATGCAACGACACTTGAGAACTTCCGCCACCCATTAGAACGGCACAAACTCGACGCACAACTCTTCGCAGCAATCGGCGACTTGCTACTCCATGCAGGCCTCCGACTCTCCAACGGCACCATTGTCGATGCCACCATCATTGCCGCACCCAGCTCAATCAAAAATGCCGACAACGCTCGCGCCCCCGAAATGCGCTCCACCAAAAAGGGCCACCTATTACGGGTGATCAAAGTCACTTTATACTGTTTATTGTTTTTATTGCGTTTCCGCGACGACAAAAGCACACACCACATCGCGCTCATCCGTCATCGAAACATGGAATGTCAAACCTTTGGCTTCACACCAAGATTTGAGCGGTTCAGCCAATACAACAATCGGTTTGCCCGACGGCGCGTTAACGAATTGCGCAGCGCGCCAACTCATTGGGCTGTGCATGCCCAAGCCAATAGCTTTGGATAAAGCTTCTTTCGCGGCAAAGCGCGTGGCCAGAAATAAAATCCCGCGATCATGATAGCGCGCCAGTCTTTTTTGAAAAATAGCGAACTCTTCTTCACCCAAAATCCGTTTGGCAAAGCGACCACCGCGAGCGGCATACGCATCAACAATGCGAGAAACATTGAGTAAATCCGTGCCGACGCCATAAATAGTCATACTTCAACCTTGTAATTCAAATGAAGTTCGTCGCCACACTTACCGCGAATACCCCAATTTTCTATCGGGGTTTCAAAAATGGTGATTTCAATATCATTCAGTGCAATCGCCGTGCGCGCTTCAATGTTGGCGAACAGACGCTGGATCAATAACTTTTTGGCTTCTTTGCTGCGACCGGCAAACATCGAGATTTCGATAATCACATAATTTTCGCTGCGGTCAAAGGGATAAATAAAATCCACAGCCTCCAAAGCAATAAAGCGCTGGAATTTTTTCTCAGGCGGATAATGTAAAGCCTCAATCAGCGCCTCGTGAATCGCACTGGATAAACCATCACGATGTTGGATGATGGTTTGATTGAGGGCATAAATTTTGATTTGTGACATGACTGCGTTTAAAACGGATGTTGATAGGCTTCGTTCAAACGCGCCTTGACCATCTCGGCTTTCATATCACTGACGGCTTTCTCAAAACCGTCAAAAACCGATTGCGCGACAATCGCATGTCCAATGTTCAACTCGTCAATCAGATGAATTTTAGCGACCGCCTGTACATTGGTGTAATGCAATCCGTGCCCCGCATGAATGCGTAAGCCCAAACGTTTGCCCTCGTGCGCCGCAGCGCGAATGCGCTCTAATTCGTGCGCTTGCGTTTCTGCATCAAGCGCGTCGGCATAGCAGCCCGTGTGCAGTTCAACCACTGGCGCACCGATTTCAGCAGCAGCACGCATTACTTCAACCGTCGGATCTACGAACAATGAAATTTGGTGTACGCCCGCTGCCGTGAGTTGACTCATCGCGCTTTTAACCGCATCAAAATAACGCACCACATCCAATCCACCCTCAGTCGTGATTTCCTCACGTTTCTCTGGTACGAGGCAAATATCACGCGGTGCAATGCTACAGGCATGCTCAATCATTTCATCAACAATCGCCGACTCGAGATTCATATAAGTACTAAGTGTGCCGTTTTTGAATGCAGCAGCCAATTCAGCCACGTCAGCATCCTGAATATGACGGCGGTCTTCACGCAAATGCACGGTGATCAAGTCTGCACCGGCACGTTCGGCCATGATCGCCGCTTGTAATGGTGAAGGATAAGTCGTTCGGCGCGCTTGGCGCAATGTGGCGATATGGTCGATGTTGATGCCGAGACGTAACATTAGAACCTCTCAAAAAATAAT
>JBIKPB010000179.1:0-3799 GCA_044357705.1 Formosimonas sp.
ACCTGTTTCATAAATCATGCCCGGCTGGCTTTCCAACCAAGTAGCAACGGTCAAAGACTGCAATGCCGCGAGAACCAGAGTCGCATAACGCGTATATTGCGTAATCTTATGTTGCCCTGAAGTGCCCTCTTTCTTCAATGCCGCAAGAAAAGGTACTACAATCGCAGCCAGTTGAATGATGATCGACGCCGTAATATAAGGTGTAATTCCGATGGCAATAATTGTCGCACGCGACAAAGCGCCACCCGAAAACAAATTCATCAAACCGAGTAAGCCACCTTGACCGCCTTCAAACATCTTGGCTAAGACACTGGCATTGACACCCGGAACCGGAACATGCGCACAGATTCGGTAAACCACCAACGCCATCACCAAAAAGATGAGACGTTGTTTCAGCTCTCCAGAACCTTGAGAAGTGCTGTTGGCAGATAATTTGGCTGTAGCCATCTTAACTCGCTTACTCAGCAATCGAGCCACCAGCGGCTTCAATTGCGGCGCGAGCACCTGCAGTTGCAGCAACACCAGTTAACGTAATTTTGCGGCTGATTTCACCCGTAGCAACAACTTTTGCACTGGTTATCAATTCACCCAACAAACCAGCTTGTTTCAATGCCAATAAATCAACAGCATCAACAGGCAATTTATTCAGATCTGATAAAGTCACTTCGCCAACAAAGCGACGTGTCAATGAAGTAAAGCCACGTTTCGGCAAACGGCGATGCATCGGCATCTGACCACCTTCAAAGCCAATACGGTGAAAACCGCCTGAACGAGATTTTTGACCTTTATGACCACGACCTGCGGTTTTACCGAAGCCAGAGCCAATGCCACGACCGACGCGGCGGCGGTTCGATGTAGAACCTTCCGCTGGGGCAATAGAATTTAAATACATGTGTTTCTCCAAAAATTAGGCGACAACGCGCACTAAGTAAGCGACTTTATTAATCATGCCGCGTACTGCTGGCGTATCTTCTAATTCACGAACTTGACCGATTTTTTTGAGACCGAGACCCAAAACCGTATCGCGATGTGATTGCTTGGTGCCGATAACGCTTTTCACCAAAGTGACTTTTACTGTAGCTGTCATGATGGCTCCTTAAGCTTTAATATCGTCAAGACTTTTGCCACGCTTTGCAGCGATGTCAGAAGGCGTTGATTGTTTGCGCAAACCATCCAACGTCGCACGAACCAAGTTGTATGGATTAGATGAACCGAGTGATTTAGCAACCACGTTATGGATACCCATCACGTCAAATACCGCACGCATTGGACCACCAGCGATCACACCAGTACCGTCTTTCGCAGGCGACATGAGTACAGAAGCTGCACCGTGTTTACCTGTTACAGAGTGTTGCAAAGTACCATCTTTAATTGGAATACGCACCATTGAACGACGTGCTTGATCCATGGCTTTTTGTACGGCAACTGGCACTTCACGTGCTTTACCTTTACCCATGCCGATGCGGCCATCGCCATCACCAACCACGGTCAAAGCCGCGAAACCCATGATACGACCACCCTTAACCACTTTAGTAACACGATTTACGGCAATCATTTTCTCACGCAAGCCATCATCCGCCTGTGTTTGATCTTTTGCTTGAACTTTAGACATAAGAATTCCTTAATTTCGGCTTAGAACTGTAAGCCAGCTTCGCGAGCTGCTTCAGCCAAGGCCTTAACACGACCGTGGAATTGGAAACCAGAACGGTCAAACGCGACTTGAGTCACGCCAGCTGCTTTGGCCTTTTCGGCAATAGCTTTACCCACTACAGTAGCGGCTGCGACATTACCGCAATTACCCTTGAGTTCTGTACTCAAGGCGGCTTCCTGCGATGACGCAGTAGCCAATACTTTTGAGCCATCAGCAGAAATCAAGTTGGCATAAATGTGTGAATTGGTGCGATGAACTGCCAAACGAATGACTTTCAACTCAGCAATTTTGGCACGGGTTTTGCGTGCTCGGCGCAAACGCGCTTGCTTTTTGTCTTGCATCATAATTCCTTAGTGAATTAATTCCGTTAGCCGCACGCCAGATTCAATCCAGCGTGTCAACTTAACGATTATTTTTTCTTGGTTTCTTTGATAATCACCACTTCGCCAACATAGCGAACACCCTTGCCTTTGTAAGGCTCTGGTGGACGGTATGCACGAACCTCAGCTGCCACTTGGCCAACTTGCTGTTTATCCACACCTTTAATGATGATTTCGGTTTGAGTTGGGGTTTCAGCAGTTACACCCTCAGGCATTGCATGAAACACATCATGCGAAAAACCCAATTCCAATTTCAAACCATTGTTTTCGGCCTTAGCGCGATAACCCACGCCGACCAAAGCCAATTTTTTCTCAAAACCAGCGGTAACACCTTGAACCATATTAGCCAAGATTGCGCGGGTTGTACCCGACAATGCATTGCCTTCACGTGATTCGTCGTTACGTGCAACAGTCAATTGACCATCTTTATTTTCGATTGTGAGCTTATTACTGAACGTTGATTCCAAAGTGCCCAATTTACCTTTAACGGTAACTTTGCTACCTGAAACTGTTACTTCTGCGCCGTTCAATGCAACCGGATTTTTACCTACTCGAGACATTTTCTTTTCCCTTTCCGATTACGCTACGTAACACAAAATCTCACCGCCGACGCCAAGCGCACGCGCTTTGCGATCTGTAATCACGCCTTTAGATGTTGACAAAATCGCCACACCCAAGCCGTCCATTACACGGGGAATTGCATCTGATTGACGATAGCAACGCAAACCTGGTTTAGATACGCGATCAATACGCACGATTACTGGCTGACCAGCGTGGTATTTCAATGCGATATCTAATACTGGCTTGGCTGTTTCGCCACCAATTTTAAATTCTTCAATATAGCCTTCGTCTTTCAACACTTGCGCAATAGCCACTTTGAGTTTAGAAGACGGCATAGAAACCGTTGCTTTTTCAACCATTTGTGCATTGCGGATGCGTGTCAACATATCGGCAATTGGATCACTCATACTCATATTGTTTCTCCTATTACCAGCTGGCTTTAACCAAGCCTGGGACTTGACCATTCATGGCAGCATCACGCAACTTGCTACGACCCAAACCAAATCGGCTATAGACACCACGTGGGCGACCAGTCAACTGGCAACGATTGCGCAAACGAGTTGGGTTTGCATTGCGCGGCAAAGCTTGCAATTTCAAACGCGCGTCGTAACGCTCTTCTTCAGATAATGCTTGATTGTTAATCGCAGCGTTCAACTCGGCACGTTTTGCAGCAAATTTTGCCACCAACGCTTCGCGTTTTTTCTCACGATTGATCAAAGATAATTTAGCCATTATTTCACCCTTAGTTTCTGAACGGGAATTTAAACGATGCGAGCAATGCTTTCGCTTCTGCATCCGTTTTCGCTGTCGTCGTAATACTGATATTCATACCACGCAAAGCGTCGATTTTTTCGTATTCGATTTCAGGAAAAATGATTTGTTCTTTCACACCGATATTGTAATTGCCACGGCCATCAAATGCCTTGCCATTCACACCACGGAAGTCACGAACACGGGGAAATGCGACTGTAACCAAACGATCCAAAAACTCATACATTTGCTCAGAGCGCAAAGTCACCATACAACCAATCGGGTAATCTTCACGGATCTTGAAACCTGCAATCGCTTTACGCGCCTTGGTAATCACTGGCTTTTGACCTGCAATTTTAGTCATATCGCCCACTGCGAAATCAATGACTTTCTTATCGTTAACCGCCTCGCCAACACCCATATTGAGCGTGATTTTGGTGATGCGCGGAACCTCCAT
>JBIKPB010000021.1:0-13131 GCA_044357705.1 Formosimonas sp.
CATGAGCATGAAAAATACACTGGAGACAAGCTTGGCCGTTGGTGCGGTTTTGATGATTTGCAACGCAGGGCGCACGGTATTGGCGGTGGTGTGTGCCGCACCTGAAACGAGACCATCGACCTCGTCGAGTGCGAGCATCACGGTACCGAGCATGACGGTATCTGCCAGTTGTGCTTCTGCACTCGGTGGAGTCATGCCTTTGCTTTTGCGCATTTCGACCAGTGGCTCAACGTAGCGGGCAATGGCGACTTTAGGATCGATGATTTCGATGTCGTCGGGTAAAGTCAAACCTTGATGCAATGCGACCAGTTTGATTTCATCTGGATCGCCGAGCAAGACGCAGCGTGCGATACCTTTTTGGTGACAGATCACTGCTGCTGCAACTGTGCGCGGCTCGTTGCCTTCGGGCAAGACAATACGTTTGTGCGCACGACGGGCTTTTTCGATCAACTGATAGCGGAATGCCGGCGGCGGCAGACGTGGATCAGATGGGGTGCCGATGCGTGTGAGCAGTGGTGCGGTGTCCAGATTTTCGGCGACATGGCTAATGACTTTTTCCATCCGCTCCAGATCATCAAAGGGCACTTTGCGATCCATAACAGCTAATTCGGTTGATGTTTCAAAGGTATAAGTCGGTACCGAAATTACCGGTAAACCGGTACGGAATGCCGGTTGGCAAATCTGTGCAATGTGTGCATTAATTGGGTAATCGCAAGTAGTCAAAAGTCCGGCGAGCGGCACACCGTTCATTGTGGCGATCGCCACGGCGAGCATAATGTCATCGCGATCACCCGGTACGACAATCAAGGCACCGGGTTTTAAAAATTGGATCATGTGCGGTACTGAGCGTGCGACGACCACAATGTCACGCACCCGTCGGGTTGCCAACTCACCTTCATTGATGATACTGGCGTTTAGGTGCTTGGCAATGTCAAGCATGCGCGGTGCCATGATGTCGTTGTTGAGTGGTATGCCGCCGATCAATGGAAAATCGTGGGTGCTGACTTGAGCGATTGCATCGGCCAACTGCACTTTAAAGACATCATTGGGCACACGATTCAAGATGTAACCAGCAAGTTTTTTATCTGCCAAATCCAGACTTTTGATTGACAAACTCAATTGGTCGGCAATACTGCTCGCACCATTGGTCATATCAGAAAAATCATTGGGCAAGCTACCCACCAGCAAAACATCGGCTTGCAAATTGCGCACCATATCTGCATTGAGTTGGGTGACAAAGGGCTGACCGGCTTCGGGCACAAGGCCTTCGACGATCACGACATCCATATTTTTTGCGGTGGCTTCAAAGAGCGTGACCACTTCTTCCATCAACTGATCGGTCATGTCTTTGGCGAGTAACTCCGATACGCGATTGAGCGTGATCGGATCAGGGCTGTTGCGCTGACAAATTTGTCGGGCAAACAGAGTGGAGCGATCCAATACGGTTGGGTCTTCGTTTTGCGCAATCGGTTTGACAAAGCCGACTTTGAGACCAGCAACCTCTAAAGCGCGTACCAAACCGAGCGAGACGGAAGTGAGGCCGGAGTTGGTGCCGGTTGGAGCGAGAAAAAGCGTTTTCATGTTTTTGGATGGATCAATTCTAAAGAGTGAAGGATGGTGTTGCTGTTGTGTAAATAATTAAGTGTTGCACGACGGCAAGCATAATGATTAGATTTAAGCCGTTAATACCGCCGTATCTTGCGCAATCAACCATTCCTCATCGGTGTTGATGACCCAAGCTGCCGTCGCGCCGTTGGAAATATTGCCGGATACGCCACGAATGGCGTTATTGTTAGCGGCTTCATCCAGCTTAAACCCTAAGAAACCGAGTTGCTGCAACACTGTGGCGCGTATAAAACTTGAGTTCTCACCGATACCGCCCGTGAAAATTAACGCATCCAAATGACCGAGTGGCACGACATACGATGCAATGTATTTGGCGAGGCGATAGCAAAACATTGCCAAAGCCAATTGTGCACCGGCGTGTCCATCTGCGGCAGCTTGTTCTAATTCACGGCAATCGTTGGACAACTCTGAAATACCGAGCAAACCGCTTTTTTTGTTGAGTAAACCCGTCACGCCGGTGCTGTCAAGATTCAACACTTGACCTAAATACGGCAACAAGCCAGCGTCAATGTCACCCGAGCGCGTCCCCATGATCAAACCTTCAAGTGGCGTGAAACCCATACTGGTATCGACGCTCACGCCATTTTTAATTGCGGTGACACTGGCGCCGTTGCCAAGGTGCGCACTGATCAAGTTGAGTTCGTGCAAAGGCTTGCCGATTTGCTCGGCAGCTTTGGCTGCGACAAAACGGTGGCTGGTGCCGTGAAAGCCATAACGGCGCACTTGATGCGTACGTGATAATTCACGCGGCAGGGCATACAAATGCGCGTGCTCAGGCATGTCATGATGAAATGCTGTATCAAAAATCGCAACATGTTTGAGCGTTGGTAAATGTTGTTGCGCGATTTCGATGCCCAAAACATTCGCAGGATTGTGCAAGGGGGCGAGTGGTTCACAGGCACGAATTTTGTCCAAAACATCGGCATTGATCACGGCGGACTCGTGAAAAAATGCGCCTCCGTGCACGACACGGTGGCCGACAGCGGTGATGGTGTGAAACAACTGGGCAGTTTTGAGTTGCGCAATGATGGCATTCATCGCTCCTTCGTGCGTGTTGGCGGTCAATGCGATGGTGTTTTTTTCACTCGCAAATTTGAACGTGATTTGTGCATCGTTGCCGCCAAGCTTTTCTGCCAAACCGGTGATGAACTGTTCGCCGGTAGCAGGTTGAATAACTGCAAACTTGACAGACGAGCTGCCGCAATTGATGACTAAAATCATTGGATTTCCTTGAAACAGTAAAATAAATGGCTTAGTAAAGAGAAGTTGAAATGCTGAGTTGACGGGCATTCAATAACAAAACGATTTTTTAAGACTCGGCTTGTGCATCGTAACTGACATGTTCGATCAGCATTTGTAGCGTGGTTTTGCCGTTCCAATCATTGCGCTGAAGCTGATAGGCACAATGAATTTTGGCCGGTAATTCGTCGGTATGAAAAAACCAAATTGCACTGAATGTACCCACATGGTTTTGTAATGACAGTTTAAGATGCGCATCTTTGAGTACGCGTTGCTCGATTACCGTGAATTCACCCTGAAACAGCGGTGGTGGAAAACCTTGCCCCCAAACCTGATGGTTGATTGCGTCGACATTAGTGATCGAAAAATCGTGTGGCGCCAACTCACCATCGGTGACGATTTGTTTGATGAACATATCCGGCTCACTCATCGCCAATACCGCTTGATCGAATGTCGCTCGAAACAACTCAAAGTGCTCGGCGACGATGGTCAAACCCGCCGCCATCGCGTGACCACCGAATTTGACAATTACGTCGGGCGCTTGTTTATTGACCCAATCAAGAACGTCGCGCAAATGGATGCCGTTGATCGAACGGCCGGAGCCTTTCAAAAACTCACGCCCGTCAGGCGCGAAGACTAAAGTCGGGCGATGGTATTTTTCTTTAAGTCGACCGGCGACAATGCCGATCACGCCTTGGTGAAAATCTTCGTGCGTGATGCAAATGCTGTGCTGTACTTCGACGCTGAGCGCAGATAGGTTGACTTCGGCATCTTCACGCATTTGCTTTTCGATCGCTTTGCGCTCGTTGTTCATGTCGTTGAGCTCTTGCGCTAATTGCATCGCTTGCTCTTCGTCATCGGTAATCAAACAGCGAATACCCAAACTCATGTCATCCAAACGGCCAGCTGCGTTAAGGCGCGGACCGACGGCGAAGCCCAAGTCAAACGTCGAGAGTTTGCTCAAATCACGTCCGGCGACTTTGAGCAAAGCACGAATACCGGCAGATAATTTACCGGCGCGCATGCGCGCAATACCGTTCGAGACCAAAATCCGATTGTTGTGATCGAGTTTGACCACGTCGGCGACCGTGCCGAGTGCGACCAAATCAAGCAGTTCGCTTAAATTGGGCGCATGGCGATCGGCATCAAAAAATCCACGTGCGCGCAGTTCGGCGCGTGTCGCGATCAAGACATAAAACATCACACCGACACCGGCTAGGTTTTTACTGGCAAATTCGCAGCCGTGCTGGTTCGGATTAACGATCGCTAAAGCATCGGGCGTTTCATCCGCGGGTAAATGGTGATCGGTGATGATCACGGGCATACCAAGCTCGTTCGCGCGCGCCACACCGGCAATGCTCGCCATGCCGTTGTCGACCGTGATGATCAAATCGGGTTTGTCAAAATCCTCGTTATCGGCGGCCAATTCGACGATTTCGGGTGATAAGCCGTAACCGTATTCAAACCGATTGGGCACGAGAAAGCTGACTGTCGCGCCCATTTTGCGTAAACCGCGCAAACCAACCGCGCACGCCGTCGCGCCATCGCAGTCGTAATCGGCAATGATGACCATGCGTTTGCTTGCGATGATTGCATCGGCCAGATGATGGGCTGCAGCGTCGATACCGAGTAAGCCGCTCGGTTGAAGTAAAGCGGAGATTTCAAGCTCGGTATCGGCAAAATCCGACACGCCGCGTGCTGCTAGCAAACGCGCCATCAGCGGTGATAAACCAGCTTGGTGCAAGGAGTGTGCAATTTGCTCGTCGTAGATGCGCGCGTTGACTTGAGTCATGTTAAGCCCCTAAAAAATCAAACTGCGGCGTTTCGAGCCAATTGAGCGGGTTTTGTTTGTCCAAACGCATGAAGTTTTTGAGACGCGCCCTTAAGGCCGGTTTATGTAACTCGATGTCTTGCTGCCACATTTCACCGAGAAATGTTAGCGTACTGTGACCGGTTTGCTTCAATTCGTCCAAAACTGGGCTTAACGCCGCATCGAGTTGGCGCAAATGTTCGTGGATATCGGTGCTGTTGAATATTTTAATCTGTGTCTTTTCAGTCAGCCATTGAGCAGCAGATGTGATGGTCCACTGATTCGCGCTACTTGCATTGTCAAGCCATACGCTGTTGATCGGTAAACGACCTTGCTCTTCACGCGCTTGATTGACGGGATGATTGAACCACGCCATCTGAATCTCGGTGAGCAGGGTTTGCCAACGCTTAAGGTCGGCACCTTGCGGCAAAAAGTGTTCGAGTTGATCTGAGCTCGTTACTTCAAGACTCGGTGCTGCATAATCAAACGGCTGATCGGCACGTACAAACCATTGATTTGTTGTGACCACATGAAGATGCCAACCCCATTCGGCGAGCCATGGTGCCAAAATTTCGAGTAATTGTTTTGATTCTTGCAGATGAATTTCCGATGTATCGAACGTCACTAAATGCACTTGATCGCGTCCAGCCCGCCAATGTACCGGCGTTAACCTGAACCAAGGATTGCTGTGATGTTGGGTTAAGTCGTTGATTGCCGCTGGGATTTGGTGTGCCGCCGCATCGGCAATGGCCCAGCCTGTATTAATTGGCAGGTTGAGTTGGGCTAAGGCATAAACATCTATTGCATCGTTGGGACAATCATCGGGGAAAATTGTCGCGCCGCGCTTCATGATCATGTTGTCGAGGGTAGCCAAAACGGGATAAGTTGCGCGCCAGTCGTAGTGATTGCCTTGCGCATCTTTGATTAAGGCGAGGCGCAGAGTATCGACATGGATTGTAGCTTGATGGAAAACGGGCGTGTGTGCAGTCATGGGGCATTCATTTCACAAGAGCAAAGCTCTGTTTGATGAGGTTTTTCTGAGAAAAATAGAAGAACTAAACGCGGTCTAAAAATCATAACCGCAAAGGAAGAATGATAAACTATTGCCTCATTATGGGTGTGGTTTGATTGTGCTTTAGTTGTCGTTTCGTTGTGATGAACCTAACGATTTGGTTTGAGTGCTTTAAATATTTAAATACAAGGTTGTATGAAAAATTCATTTGAGTGGTTGTTGGGTTGGCGATACACGCGCGCACCGCGCGGCAGCGGCTCGTCTTTAAAACTTGTTTCGTTTGTTTCGTGGTTGTCGATGATCGGTACCGTGATCGGTGTAGCGGCTTTAATCATCGTGCTGTCGGTCATGAACGGCTTTCAGACCCAGATCCGCGACAAAATGCTCTCGGTCATTCCGCACATTCAGGTTTATCCTGCACCCAATGTACCTTCGGATTGGAGTTCAACACTCGCGAGCAAAATCAAGAGCAACCCTGAGGTCACTGGCGTTGCACCGTACATGGGGACGCAATCGATCGTTTTGCAAGAAAGTAATTTGGTTGGTGTCAAAGTCGAGGGCGTTGATCCGAATTTTGAAGATCAAGTTTCAGAAGTCTCGCAAAAACTGGTGGCGGGTAAGCTGTCGGATTTAAAGGCGGGCGAATTTAACATTATTGTCGGTTCGGAATTAGCTCATAAACTCGGTTTACAACTCGGAGAAAACGAATACGCCTTGGGCAGTAAAATCACCGTAATGGCACCCGAATTCGACACGACGATTGCTGGTATGACACCACGTATGCGTGATTTCAATTTGGTGGGCGTGGTTTACACGGATCATTATGAAGTCGATAACACGTATACATTTATTCATGTGAATGATGCAAAAAACTTGTTTCACAACGGCGATCCCGGCTTGCGCATCAAGCTTAAAGATATGGATAAAGCCGAATCGGTCGCCAGCTGGATGGAAGAAAATGCCAATATGCCGGTGTTGACCCAAACATGGACGTCGTTTAATCCGGGTTGGTTTTCAGCGGTGAAAACCGAAAAAGTCATGATCTCGATCATTTTGTTGCTCATTGTTGCGGTCGCTGCGTTTAACTTGATTTCGATGTTGATGATGACGGTTAAGGAGAAACATTCTGACATCGCGATTTTGCGTACTTTGGGTGCATCGCGCGCCAGTATCATGAAGATTTTTATGATTCAAGGTGCCATGATTGGTGGTTTGGGGACAATTTTAGGCGTATTTTTTGGTGTGTTGGTTGCACTTAATGTGGGCTCGCTGGTGGCGGGGCTGGAGCACTTGATCGGCGCTGACCTTTTACCCAAAGGTCAATATTTGATTGGCGTGATGCCATCGCAAGTGCGGCCAACTGAGGTGGTGATTATTGCAGTATTCAGCTTTTTAATCAGTCTGTTGGCGACGATTTATCCGAGTCGTAAAGCGGCGAATATCGAGCCTGCACGTGCATTGCGTTACGAGTAAATGATCACGTAGGCGAATGAAGGAAAACAGTGCGCAGTAAAAATTCGCACAAATAATGAATCACAGAAGAAAATTAAATATGAATACATCAACGACTGTACTGCATGCCAAAAACGTGGCCAAATCCTTTGACGATAATGATTTATCGGTGCATGTTTTGCGCGATGTTTCGATTGAAGTCGTGCGCGGTGAGTGCGTTGCCGTGATTGGCGCATCGGGCTCGGGTAAGTCGACGTTGCTGCATGTTTTGGGCGGCTTGGATTTGCCTGATACCGGCGAAGTTTCCTTGTTGAATGAAGCTTATTCAAGCTTATCTGATGGGGCACGTAACAGTGTGCGCAATCAACATTTGGGTTTTGTATATCAATTTCATCATTTGCTCGGTGAGTTGTCCGCTTTGGATAATGTTGCTATGCCACTGTTGATCCGTCGAATGGATAAATCAGAAGCCCGTGCTCGTGCGAAAGCGATTCTTGAAAAAGTCGGTTTGGGTGCGCGCATCAAACATTTACCCAGCCAATTGTCGGGTGGTGAACGCCAGCGGGTTGCGATTGCGCGTGCGTTGGTGACTGAGCCAACGTGCGTTTTGGCGGATGAGCCAACCGGTAATTTGGATCGTGAAACGGCAGCCAATGTATTTAAACTCGTGCGTCAGTTGGCACGTGATTTGGGTATTGCGTTTGTTTTGGTGTCGCATGATTTGGATCTGGCTTCGCAGTGCGACCGAGTACTTAAACTTGAAAATGGCACCTTACAAGCGGAGGTGTTATGAAACGCAGAACATTTATTAAAGGTGTCACAGGTATGATCACTTTACCGTTGTGGTCATACGCGAAATCCGCTAACGCGACTGGCTTTTACATGCCTGACGAAGCAGAACCGCATGCGGCAACGTGGATGGCATTTGGTGCGACTGAGCAGGCGTGGGGCACGTCGGGCGCGTACGGTATCAGCCGAAAACTTGCACGACACGATTTGATGCGCATCGCGGTGAATTTATCACGGTTTGAAACGGTCAAAATGTTGGTTTCACCGAATGATATGGCTGAAGCAAAAATCATGTTGGCTCAGGCTAAAGCGGAAAAAGATAATGTGTTTTCGGGCAATAAAAATTTACCAGCGATTGAGATTGGCGGAAAAGTTGAGTTAATTGCGCAAAATGTTGATGATTTGTGGATGCGTGATATTGGTCCCGTTTTTGTGTCAGATCAAGAAGGCAGACAGTTTGGTGTGAGTTTTAATTTTAACGGCTGGGGTCAAGAAAGTACGGGTGTACAGGGCTGGGCACGAGATCCTGAAAAAGCACGCAACGGGATTCAACCGCAACCTGTGGGTAATGACAAAAAAGTTGCTGATTTTATTTTGAAATACACCAACACGCCGAAAATTGACACATGGTTAGTACTCGAGGGTGGTGGGATTGAAGTGGATGGTGAAGGCACGGCGATTTGTACGGAAAGTTGTATTTTGAATATAAACCGCAATCCAAATCGCACTAAAGCCGAGGTTGAAGCTGAGCTTGAGCGCGTGATCGGTGTGCGCAAAGTGATTTGGTTACCGGGTCTCAAGGCGCATGACATTACCGATGGACACATTGATTTTTATGCTCGATTCGTTGCGCCAGGGCAAGTGGTCTTCGGTTTGGATCGTGACCCTGAGTCGCCCGAATACGATTTGACCCATGCACATGAGCAAATTTTAAACGTTGCGACCGATGCGAAAGGACGTAAACTGATGATTACACCATTAATTGCGCCTGCGGCGGACAAAGTTGCTGATGCGGTCGTTGCACGTAACGGCTGGGCGAAGCGTACGTTCAATACTGAGGGCTTTGCAGCAGGTTATATCGGTTTTTTTGCCGCAAACAATTGCATTTTGATGCAACAATTTGGTGACGAAGCCGCAGATAAAGCTGCGCTTTCTATCGTGCAGCGACTGTATCCCAACCGCACCGTGTCGCAAATCGCTGCTGATGGCTTGGCCAATGGTGGCGGTACGATTCATTGCTCAACCCAACAACAACCGAAAGTGTAAATCATGAATAACACACAATTGAATCCTGACATTCAATCATTCCGGCAGCCGATGGTCACATCTTTAGGGATTATCTTGGGTTTTTTGTTGAATTTTTTGGCCAGTTGGGCAACGGCGGATGAAACGCATGCCGCGGTTGAGTCTGCTGCGGATTGGTTGGTCGCGCTGACATTGCTCATGACTTTGGTTTTGATGGTGTACGTATTGTTTCGTATTTTGAATAATCGATATGATGCGCAAAATACCGGTAGATATTATCAAACGACGTTTCGTTTGTATATTGTGTCGATTGCCATGGCCTTTTTTGGTTTGGCGATCTCATTGTTTATTTGATGCCAATGTGGATTGACACGCACGTTCATTTTGATGCGCCATCATTCGACGCAACTCGTGCCGATGATTGGCAGCGTGCGCAACGTGAAGGCGTGATGGTGCAGGTTGTGCCGAGTATTGCGCCGTTTGATTTTGAGACGGTGCGTGAGTTGGCTCATCAATTTGACGGCACGACTTATGCGTTGGGCATTCATCCGATGTATGTGATGAATTTGGATCCTGAGTTGGCGTTGGAGCAATTGCGTGCGGCATTGGTGCAGCATCGGGATGATCCTAAGTTAGTGGCGATCGGTGAAATCGGCTTGGACGGTTTTGTCAAAGATTTGGATATGGATAAGCAAATCCTGTTTTATCAAGCCCAACTCAAGCTCGCCAAGGAATTCGATTTACCCGTGATCTTACATGTGCGTCATGCACAAGATACGGTGATCAAATATCTGCGCCAGTATTCCATCCAAAATGGCATTGCGCACGCATTTAACGGTAGCTTTTCGCAAGCCGAAGCATACATCAAGCAGGGTATGAAACTCGGTTTTGGCGGCATGATGACGTTTGACAAAGCCAATCAGATTCGCCGCTTGGCGCGCGAGCTACCAATCGAAACGATTGTGCTCGAAACCGATGCACCCGATATTCCACCAGCTTGGGCGTACAAACAAAACAATTATTCGTATTATTTGCCGCGTATTGCACAGACGTTATGTGCGTTGCGCGAGATGGATGCACCCGTATTATCCAAGCAGTTAACGGCCAACACCGTGGCGGCGCTGCCGAAGATCAAACACGTTTTGAATTCAAGCGACAAGGCATAACCGATGCGAGGGCAGACGCGACTGCTGGGGTTGACTGCAGCATTGGTCATTGCGGTGACCGTGGCACATCAAAGCGTAGCTTTGTGGTCGCCGATGCTTTTGGTTGTTATGTTTATTGTCGGCATGATGATGTGGTGCTTGCAGTCACGTCTATTGAATCGACTTTTGAAACTGGTTTTGGCAATGCTCGCAATTGGTATCTGCGCATTCGCTTATACGCAAGGTCGAGCGACGCATCGTTTGCAACAACAAATTCCAACGACACTGGTCGGTCAAACATTGAACGTCACCGGTACGATCAGCAGCATTCCATTACGCACGCCATTTGGTGTGCGTTTTATTTTTAACCCCAGTGATACTCAAACCGATGCGCTGATCCAAAAGTTGGTTGATGATGGCACGCTACCGACGCGTATTTCAACAGCGTGGTATGACGATGATTTGCCGGCGACGTCACTCAAAGTCGGTCAAGAATGGCAGTTGCCACTCGGTCTAAAGCCGCCGCGTGCGACGCAAAATGAAGGCGTATTCGATCAAGAGCAATTGTGGTGGGCAGATGACGTGCGCGGTATGGCGACAGTACGTTTGAACCAAAGCACGTTGTTGGAAAATCATCCGCAACTGATCACGACGCATCATTCACCCGTAACATGGTTGCATAACACGCGCATGGCAGCACTGCGTCAAATCGACGACGTACTATTGGGGCGTGATCCGCAAACTGCGGCGGTATTTAAAGCATTGACATTTGGTGAGCAAAGCGATGTCAGCACGGCGCAGTGGAATCTATTTCAGCAAACCGGCATCACACATTTGATCAGTATTTCAGGCGTGCACATCACAATGCTCGCGGCACTGATGGCATGTTGCGTTAATGCGTTGTGGCGTAAATCGCCGCGTTTGTGTGGATTGATGCCGAGTTTTTACGCGGCACAATGGTCGGGTTTGTTACTGGCGTTGATCTACGCATTATTTGCCGGTTGGGCCTTGCCTGCACAACGCACGGTATACATGCTCGCGTTGTGGTTATTGCTGACGCGCATCGGTGTGGCTCATTCCGGTATTCGCGTCGTATGTCTGGCATTGTGGGGTGTATTGATTTTTGATCCGTTTGCGGTATTGTCGATTGGATTTTGGTTGTCGTTCGGTGCAGTGGCTTGGTTGATGTTGGCATTTCAGTATATCGTGGTTACAGAATATCAAACGCGATCCAGACGCATCGGGGTTTTTCTCGCCAGCCAATTGGCGATCGGCATGGCGATGTTGCCCGCAACGCTGTACTTTTTTCACCAAGCATCTCTGCTCGGTGTGGTGGTGAATTTAATCGCGATTCCATGGGTCAGTGTGGTGCTGGTACCGATGATGTTGCTCGCCTGTATGGTTCTGTTTATTACGGGATGGAGCGGCTTGATGATTGGGGTGAACGACGTTTTGGCAGCGTGCATCCGAGGTTTGAGTGTATTGATAGAGTGGTTGCCGAATAATGTTTGGGTCAAGCATTTATCGGTTTGGGAGGTGTTGGCTTTAACTGCTTTGAGTGTACTGTTGATTTGGAGTCTACAAAAAAATCATTGGCGCAGAGTCGCCGGTCTGGTTGTTGTGTTGTTGGGACTGGTATTTTGGCCGTCCTCAAAAACAGGGGTTGATGAGGGGCAAGTTCAGGTACATGTCATTGACATCGGGCAAGGTAGTGCTATTTTATTGCAAACTGCGCATCAAAATTGGCTGTATGACACAGGGCCGCACTATAGCAATGACGCGGATGCGGGCGCTCGCGTGATCGTGCCGTATTTGCGCGCGCATGGCATTGATCATCTTGATATGCTCATTTTGAGCCACAATGACGCCGATCATACGGGCGGCGCAGCGAGTATTGCACGTGCGGTTACTGTGGATCGCGTTATTGGCTCAATGTCGCGCAAGATTTTTAACGCATTCGATGTTCGCAGTAATGCATTTATCAATTGTGAGGCAGGGCAAATATTCACGGTGGATAGCGTCACATTACGCATGATGAGCCCGAGTGCTGAGGTGCGTGAGGCTGCAAATCTATCGGACAACAGTAAAAGCTGTGTGCTGCGTGTGGATGTACCGAGCGGAGAATGGTGCAGTATGTTGCTCACGGGCGATATCGACGGTTTGCGTGAAGCTGAATTGGTCGTCTCGCCCAATGGCGGTGTGCGTGATTGGGCGGTTGATGTGCTGGCGATGCCGCATCATGGTAGCGGCGCTAGTTCCACCGCACCATTGATCGAAGCCACGCATCCAAAAATGGCCTTTGTGCAGGCCGGTTACCTTAATCCATTTCGCCATCCATTGCCCGCAGTCATCAAGCGTTATCAAGAAGCAGAGACTATGACACAGCAAAGCGTCGATACTGGCACGCTGCGCTTTTGCCTTGGCTGCGAGCAGAATGGCATGGTAAAGTGGCGTGAAAACGGACGCCGATATTGGTGGTGGTAATTTTAAGTTTGTGGCTGAATCAGCGCCATTTACAAAGGAGCAAACATGGGGATGCAACAACTCTATGACGTGGTGATTATTGGTTCGGGTTTGGCGGGTATGACGACGGCGTTGTCTCTCGCCGAGACCAAAAAAGTCGCGTTATTGTCCAAAGGGCGATTGCTCAGCGGCTCTTCAGATTGGGCGCAAGGCGGCATTGCTGCCGTGATGGGCGATGATGACAACATCAATAATCATTATAACGACACGATGGTTGCCGGTGCGCAATTGGGCGAGGCCGATGCCGTGCGTTTTGTGGTGGAAAATGCACCCGCATCAATTGAGTGGTT
>JBIKPB010000180.1:0-3785 GCA_044357705.1 Formosimonas sp.
TATCGACAGTATTTGACTGTCGCTGTATCTTGAGGTCTTCATAGAAATTCTCCTTGTCTAAGTTTACGAGAAAGTTCTACTTTTAAATGGTGCTTTTTTCTGGGGGGATTACATAATCATAGCGGTCAATAATGGAGTCATAGTAACGAGGAGTAATGTAAGTCGTCTCTGCGTTATAAGGATAACTCACACAACCGACCAACGAGACGATCACACAGAGCAATAAAACGGTTAACATGACCATCTCCTTCAAATAACACAAGTACCGATGTCACGATGACTTACGCCAAACGAACTCGTATCCTATAGGATATATAGCGTGCAACTGGAGATTTAGTTGACCGAGCTTAGCGCTCTGAACCGTTTCTTTAAGAACTCTTTTTATATTTACTAAAAAGCAAAAAATTTTATAACACTTATCTTCGCAGCAATCGCCAAGCAAATCCTAGAGTCAAACCGGCCAATCCAAGCAACGCCCACTGAGGAATACTGATACCCAGAATCAAAGGTAATTTAGCACCGCACATTCCTGTGGCCATAAACATATCAGGCCACAAGTCTGCCATTGGCAAATCATTGACAAAATTTTGGACCGGATCAATACCACACTCCACCTTAGGCTGCGCCAAAATCCAATTGTGATAAGCGGCCACAGCCACACCAGATGACCCGGCCAACACCGCCAAAGCGTTACCGACACGACCGAGTGAACCTTTTAATAGACCGATCAAGGCAAAAATCGCCAACACCCAAAATCCAACACGCTGCATAATACATAAAGGACACGGCGCAAAATCACGAACATTTTGCAGATACCAAGCGACCAATAAAGCAGCAACTGCTCCCACCAAAAGCACCGCATAAAACAAACGATGAGACACTTGCTTATACAAAAAAAATCGGCGTTGTTTGGACATAGGCATAAAAAAGTCTTTAAAAATAATGCGCGGACTCAAGTACTCTTGTTCCGCGCATCGTTAAAACCATCAAAAAAATCTGAGTTACATATTCAGGGCACGTTTTTCCACCGCCAAAGCAGCCTCACGCATGACCTCAGACAAGCTCGGATGCGGGTGAGAAACGCGCGCAATATCTTCAGATGCCGCTTTAAACTCCATCGCCACCACCGCCTCAGCAATCATATCCGATGCACCCGCACCAATAATATGCACACCCAAAATCTCATCGGTTTGCGCATCTGCAATCATTTTGACGAAACCATCTCCCGCCCCCATACCCAATGCACGACCATTTGCCATGAATGGAAACTGACCCGTTTTGTATGCACGGCCTTCGGCTTTAACCTGCTCCTCCGTCTGACCAACCCACGCAATTTCCGGCGAGGTATAAATCACCCATGGAATGCAGTTGTAATCAATATGTGGTTTTTGTCCCGCGATGCGCTCAGCCACGGCGGCACCCTCGTCCTCCGCTTTATGCGCCAACATCGGACCTGGAATGACATCACCAATTGCCCAAATGCCACCAATTGCCGTCGCGCAATCATGATTAACTTCAATAAAGCCACGCTCGTTGGTTTTAACGCCGACTGCTTCCAAATTCAGGTTATCGGTACTGGGCACGCGACCGACCGAGACGATGAGCTTGTCACAGTCCAAAACTTGATCAGCACCCGCAGCGTCTTTATACGCAACCGAAACACCTTTTTTAGCCGTTTTGACCTCACCGATCGATACGCCCAACTCAAACTTCAGACCTTGCTTCTCAAACAACTTTTTCGCCTCTTTCGCCACCGCACCATCGGCGGCTGTGAGGAATGAAGGCATGGCTTCAAGTACCGTCACTTCAGAACCCAAACGACGCCACACCGAGCCCAATTCCAAACCAATCACACCCGCACCGATCACGCCAAGTTTCTTGGGTACTTCTGTGAACGACAGTGCACCTTCATTATCGGCAATCATTGTTTGATCAACGGTGATATTCGGTAAATGGCGTGCTTTAGAACCTGTTGCAATAATGACATTTTTGGCAGAAACAATTTGCTCCACACCGTCTTTATCCGTGACTTTCACCTGAGTCAGACCATCGGCTTGTCCGACAAATGCACCGTAACCTTTGAGCAAAGTGACTTTGTTCTTCTTGAACAAAAAGACGACGCCTTTGGTCATTTTGTCGACAATGCCGACTTTGCGCGATTGCATTTTCGCCACATCCATCGAAGCGCCTTTGACTTCAATACCATGATCGGCAAAATGCGAATTCGCATCTTCAAACATATGCGACGATGCAAGCAACGCCTTCGATGGGATGCAGCCCACATTCAAACACGTACCACCCAAACGCGGCTCTCCCTTTGGATCATCATACGGATTACCTTCAATACAAGCCGTTGATAACCCCAATTGCGCCGCACGAATCGCTGCGATGTAACCACCAGGGCCCGCACCAATGACGAGAACGTCAAAATTTTGTGACATAAGATTTCCTAAAAAAATTGTATTTGAATTCTACTGAAGATCGATAGATGAGTAAAATTAAACATCCAACAACAAACGTGCAGGATCCTCCAACGCATCTTTCATCGCGACCAAGCCCAATACTGCTTCACGACCATCAATGATGCGATGATCGTATGACATCGCCAAGTAATTCATCGGGCGAATCACGATTTGACCATTTTCGACTACGGCACGGTCTTTAGTGGCATGTACGCCCAAGATTGCCGATTGTGGTGGGTTGATGATTGGCGTTGAGAGCATTGAGCCGAATACACCGCCATTACTGATTGAGAATGTACCGCCGGTCATGTCTTCGATAGAAAGCTTACCGTCTTTGGCTTTGGCGCCGAATTCAGCGATTTGCTTTTCGATATCAGCAAGGCTGAGTTGATCGGCATTGCGAATCACCGGTACGACCAAGCCACGCGGTGAACCGACAGCGATACCGATGTCAAAATAACCGTGATAGATGATGTCGTTGCCGTCGACTGAAGCGTTGAGTACCGGATATTTTTTGAGCGCGGCAACCGCTGCTTTGACGAAGAACGACATGAAGCCGAGCTTGACACCATGCTCTTTTTCAAACTTGTCTTTGTACTTATTGCGCATGTCGATGACCGGTTGCATGTTGACTTCGTTGAATGTCGTCAAAATCGCGTTGGTCGACTGTGATTGCAACAAACGCTCGGCGACGCGTGCGCGCAAGCGGCTCATCGGTACGCGTTGCTCTGGGCGGTCAGCGACGATGTTGTTAACGCTAATCGGTGCGTTGACGACAGGCAATGCGTTGCTTGTCACTGGAGCAGGGATACTTGATGCGGTTGTCGAAGCAGATGGTGCAGCAGCGGCATTCAACGCATCACCTTTGGTGATGCGGCCATCTTTGCCCGTACCGGCAACATTGCTCAAATTATTTTCCGAGATGATTTTAGCAGCGGCGGGAGATGCCGAAGCGATACTAGCAGCAGCCGATGGCGCAACGGGTGCGGCAGCAGCTTGAGTCGGTTGAGCTGCTGGAGCGGTAGTAGCAGGTGCAGTTGCACCGGCGGTGGCTTCAGTATCAATTTTAGCGATCAATTGACCGCTGGTCACTATTGCGCCATCGGCTGCGACGACTTCAATAATCACGCCAGCCGCAGGTGCAGGTAACTCGAGGACGACTTTGTCAGTTTCGACGTCGATGAGATTTTCGTCACGCGTCACGGCTTGACCAACTTTTTTATGCCACGTCAAAAGAGTAGCTTCGGCGACAGATTCGGACAGTTGGGGAACGACGACTTCGATGATGGCCATAATTTTTCTTCCTGTTTTATTTCATTGCAA
>JBIKPB010000181.1:0-3778 GCA_044357705.1 Formosimonas sp.
AGCCAGTGGCAAACCCCTGTGCTGTACCAATCAAGCAATCCACACGAACGATTGTATGTCGCGCTGTTTGATGGTACGGGCAATGATGCAATCAATGATCCTGAGCATATTACCAATGTTGGGATATTTAACAATCAACTGAGAGTCGTTGCCGAGCGTACGAATGAGAAAGTATACGCACACTACGTCGAAGGCCCCGGCACCCAAAGTAATCCCGTCATCAAAACCATTGATCTGATGTATGGCAGCACCTATGGCGAGCGTTTGGAAAAAATGTACGATGAACTGATCCAAAAGTCGGAACAATGGTTACAAGAAGATCCGCAGGCTCAGATTCGTGTCATCTCGGTGGGCTTTAGTCGTGGTGCGGAGCAAGCCGCTGGCTTCACGCGCATGGTGCATGAGCAAGGCATTCAAAGCCCAAGAAATGCTCACAAAGAATTGAATGATTCTCATGAGTGGGATAAGGTATACAAAGCACCACCATTGATTCGACCAGGTCAGACCCCCCAAGCCGTGGGTCTATTTGATCCAGTTGCCACCGGCGAGCCGCACTTTCATGACCGCCGTTTACCACCGAGCGTGATTTCGGGTGTGCAGTTGTATGCAATAAATGAGCACCGCGATTTATTTCCCTCATCGACCATTATTGATGCAGGGATCACCGAGCAGGGGCGATTTATGGGTATTCATGCTTTGGGTGCGCACTCGGACTTGGGCGGCGGTTATCAGTTGGATGGCTTGGCAATCCGCAATGGTAATCTGATGGTGGATTATATCAACGCTTTATCCGATCAACCCTTGCTGCAAAAACGAGCTGAGCCTATTCAGTTAGAACGCTATATGATCCATCATTCGGAAGATCATCAGTTTTTTTATATGACGGATGCGGTACGTGATCAAAATCACCGCCTCACCCCGAATCAACAGGTCGCTCAACCGAATGACAATGAACCGATGGATGTGCAGATGCGGTCACAATTCAGTACTCAATCAATCACCATCGGCGTAGCGCCTGCTGCACCCGCCCAAAACATTCAGCCAGAGCAGACAAGCCCCGCTATTGAGCAACAGCCGTCGCTTGCCCCACGATTGGCGACACCTGCGCCGGATGCCAGTGCGCAGGTCTTGTTTGATCACCTGTACGCCTCACTGCAAACGGGTGATCGCGCCGCATTTTCCGCTGCGGTTCAAACGGTGACTCAGTCAGATATTGGTCGAGATATGCAAGCGCAAACCGTATTGGCTGTGGATGCCAAAGAGCAGGCAATGACTGAACAATTGGCACAAGCGCAAGCGTTGGAAGCACAACAAAAAATGGAAGAACAGGCACAGGTCATCCGTGGACCACGAATGCGGATGTAATCGGTTGTGCCGCCAAACGTTCGATAAAAAACACGCTGCATTATTTAAGAAGGGCAGATCATGCAAGAAGACGAATTACTGAAAACCGCCATCAAAACGGCTGAAATTGTTCAAGAGCTCGGACGTCAGGCTCAACAACAAACTCAACAAGTACAGCAAGCGACACAACAAATCAACCAAGTATCACAAAATGTTCACACCACTTCGGAGCGTGTGACGCACGAAGCACTGGAACAATTCAGAGCAACCGCCAAAGATGTTCTGGAAAACGGCTTGAGTGCACCGATTAACGAATGCGAAAAAACCCTACAGGCTGCAGCTTATAAAATAGAACTAACGGCCGATAAACTTGACAAACGCATGGATTCAATGACAAAAATGCACACAGCACACACGTGGAAAGTAGTGGTTGCAAGTGCACTGGCGATTTGTTCGGCCATTGGTGTTTCGACATATGCGATTAAGAGCAGCCATACCGAGATGGTACGAGCAGATTTGACCCGTAAAATCAATACAGCGATACAAAAAGGAAATCTAGTCTCGTGTGAAGACGATGGCATTTGTGCGCGCAATAAAAATCAATTGATTCGGTTGGACAAATAGAGCAAGGATGATTGGAATGGCCAAAGCCGAGATCTACTTCGTCACCGACATCGAGACCGACGGTCCGATTCCCGGCCCACACTCCATGTTGTCTTTTGCCAGTGCGGCGTATTCCGTCGAAGGCGAGTTGCTGGGTACGTTTAGCCGTAATTTAGAAATGCTAGATGGCGCAAGCGGTCATCCACACACCATGAAATGGTGGGGCAGTGAGCCCGAAGCGTGGGCGGCGTGTCGTACGGACTTAATCGCGCCCGACATTGCGATGAAAGATTACGTCAAATGGATTCGCACCATTTGTGGCAAAACCAATAGCCCGGTTTTTGTCGGTTTTCCGGCTGGATTTGACTTCACATTTGTGTTTTGGTATTTGGTGAAATTTGTCGGCGACTCACCATTCACATGGTCAGCGTTGGACATGAAAACATTTGCGATGGCATTGACCGGTTTGCCCTTTAAACAGGCAATCAAACCCAAGTTACCGAAACAATGGTTGCCGGAAAATTTACCACACACCCATGTTGCACTCGACGATGCGCTGGAACAAGGTGCGATTTTTTGTGCGATGTTGAAAGAGTGGCAAGTACGCACGCATGTACAATCCGATTGCGTGTCAATCATCGCTTCAACGATTGACACGAGCCTCGTCGAATCACTCAACTAATCACGCCCAAACTTCAATCTCAATAAAAAAAGCGCAAAGTTATTTTACTTTGCGCTTTTTACATCCACTCAATGTTAAACCCTAATCGACTTTCTTCTTCATCTGCCTCATAATCACCCACACCATACCGAACAATAACAACACGCCACCAATCAGCACCGCCCAAAGCCCATAATTTTTACGGTTTTGCGATGCTTCGTCATGTGAATTGGCACCGATGAATTCGGCATGTGCGCCCAATACAGCCGCAACTGATTCTGCGCTAATCGTTGCAACAGGCAACTTGTCAGCATCGCCTGTTTGATAATTCGGCAGCAAGCTGGCAATCGGGCGGCTGGTTGGTGTCGTATTTTCCGCATAGTGCAACGTGTAAGGTGCGCTACCACTCGCAATAAAAGCAACACGACGGATCGGCAACTCAATGCTCGCTTTCAAATCGCTCGGCAATTGCTGTGCTTTGGGCGGCAACAAACTGATTAGCGCCGAATTCTTACCCATGAGCTGGATCGGGCTGTTGGTGATGGTTTGACCGTTTTGAGTCAGACGAAACAATACGGTTTGCGCACTCGGGCGAACGTTGTCAACAACGTAGCTGGTCGCGGCCGGCTCACTCAACACAATATTGACGGGGATGTTGGTGTTGTCCATGGCCGTACTTAAATGCAGCACAAAGGGTTGATGGCGCACAACAGCGGGCAAATATGCACTGAACGTGCCGCTTTGCTCGGCGATCAGTTGCCAATCGACTTGCGCCGTCAACGGCGTTTGTTGATTTTGGGTCGACAATTGGGCTTCGGTCAACGTGACAGTGATCTTTTCAGGCCAACGAATACGTACGTATTGGCCACGCAAGCGCGTCGGACTGATATCAATGGTCGTGGTTTTGCTATCGCCGGCAAGTTGCACAACACCTGTATTGGCAAGTGCTTGCCAATGTTGTAAATCGCTACTGTATTCAAGTGTAAGTGGCACAATTTGTCCGACGGGCGTTTGCAGGTCCAACCTGATGCGCGTGACGTACGCGTCGGCGGGCAACGCACGCGCATCGAGCAACGCACCAACCACGGCACTGTTTGATGCTGGATTATTGCGGGTGACATTGATCCGCACTTCATCACCGTTGAGTTGAATATGGGTGTAATCGTTATT
>JBIKPB010000182.1:0-3772 GCA_044357705.1 Formosimonas sp.
TAGGCGAAATTTTCTTTGATAAACTGGGTTTGCCGGTTATTAAAAAGACGGCTAAAGGTGCCGCATCAACCGATGAGGATGTGTTGCAGAAACTCGCCGAAGATTATCCTTTGCCTAAGGTGTTGCTTGAGTACCGCGGCTTATCTAAACTCAAGTCAACCTATACCGATAAATTGCCGTTGATGGTCGAACGCTCAACCGGTCGCGTCCATACACATTATGCGCAAACAGTTGCCGTCACAGGTCGCTTGTCGTCGAATGATCCGAATCTGCAAAATATTCCGGTCAAATCAGAACAAGGACGAAAAATTCGTACGGCATTTATCGCCCCTGAGGGCTCGTCAATCGTTTCCGCCGATTATTCGCAAATCGAGTTACGCATTCTCGCGCATTTGTCCAAAGATCCGGGATTGTTGTCCGCGTTCAGTAGTTTTGAAGAC
Source organism: Formosimonas sp. (assembly GCA_044357705.1). GTDB lineage: Bacteria > Pseudomonadota > Gammaproteobacteria > Burkholderiales > Burkholderiaceae > Hydromonas. Next base: position 441 of record JBIKPB010000182.1, read on the forward strand.
ATTCACCAACGCACTGCGGCACAGATTTTTGGCGTATCGTTGGCTGACGTAGGTTTTGAGCAGCGACGCATGGCAAAAATGATTAACTTCGGTTTGATTTATGGCATGAGCGCATTCGGTTTGGCGAATAATCTGGGCATCAGCCGCACCGCGGCGCAGCAATATATGGATTCATATTTCATGCAATACCCTGCGGTGTTGCAATTTATGGAGTCGACCAAGCAGTTTGCGCGCGAGCATGGTTACGTCAAAACCCATTTTGGCCGCCGCTTGTATTTACTCGACATCAATAACCGCAATATGGGCAAACGCCAAGGTGCGGAACGTGCTGCGATCAATGCGCCGATGCAGGGTACGTCGGCAGATATCATTAAGTTGGCGATGATTGCGGTGTCTGTTGAACTCAAAAAGCGCGATTTAAAATCCAAACTGATTATGCAGGTGCACGACGAATTGGTGCTTGAGGTGCCGAATGATGAGCTGGAACTGATCAAGAAATTGGTGCCAGAATGTATGGCAGGCGTGGCCGATTTGGCCGTGCCGTTGGTGGCTGAGGTCGGTGTCGGTGATAATTGGGAAGCGGCACATTAAACAATGAAGTAATGCACAGATTAAAAAGCGAGCTGGATGCTCGCTTTTTTGTGTTTTTAACTGGCAGAAAGTAGAGCTTTTAAACCCACGACAAATCGATCAATGTCTTCTTCTGTCGTGTCCCAAGCGGTCATCCAGCGTACTTGATGAATCGACGTATCCCAATCCCAAAACATGCACCAGTCGGCCAGTGGTTGGATGATGTGCGGCGGTAAAGTAGGGAATAGACCATTGATCGCTGGCGCATGATGATAAGTGACGCCTTCGATATGACGTGTCGCTTCATACAGACGTTGCGCCATCGCGTTGGCATGTTTGGCCAAATGTAGCCACAAATCGTCGTCCAATAAAGCGTTGAATTGCGCTGCGGCAAAGCGCATTTTTGACGGCAGTTGATTGACTTGTTTGCGTACGTATTTGGCACGGCGCGCATATTCTGGATTCAGATAAACCACTGCTTCGCCGAACGCCAAACCTGCTTTCGTGCCGCCAAAACACACTACATCTACGCCCGCATCAACCGTGAAATCGCGCAAGGCCTCAATCGTACCGCCAAGTGCTGCCGTGGCATTGGCGATTCGTGCGCCATCAAGATGAACGCGCATACCGAGTTTTTTGGCTTCATCGCACAATGCCTTGATTTCGGCAGCGGTGTACAGCGTACCTAACTCAGTGGCTTGGGTCAGAGACAGCACGCCGGGTTGCGCGCTGTGTTGCACACCAATCATGGATGATAGTGCAGCAACTTGCTCGGGTTTGATTTTGCCATCGCTGGTGGGCAGCATGAGTAATTTTGCACCCAGTGCGCGTTCGGGGGCACCGGTTTCGTCTAATGCGATGTGAGCTTTGTCGCTGCATACCACGCATTCACCAGCTTGTAGCAATGTGGCGAGCGCCATGACGTTGGCGCCGGTACCACCCCAAACGAGCAATGCTTCAGACGATTCACCAAAAAGCTTCTTAAATTTTTGCTGGACTTGAGCGGTGAGCTCATCGGCACCGTAAGCCAGTGCGTGGCCATTGTTGGCATCAAGCATCGCTTGCAATGCTTTGGGATGTGCGCCGGCGGAGTTGTCACTGGCGAGTGTGGTTTGCGGTGCAGGGAGGTTTTGTAGTGATGGATGAATTGGCATGTGGTGTCCCGTCAAAAAGTAAGGTGGGCAATGCCCACCTTGAGAAATCAAACCCGATTATAAACGTTCTTTTACATTGTGCAATCTACAGCAATTATTGCGCCGTGCCAAATACGGTGACAATCACGCGACCTTCTCGGTCAGTGTCGCTCGCTTCTAAACCATTGACAACAAAAGTGCGTTGCAACCAGCGATCAGTACCATCAAAACGTGGGGTGTAAGAGCTGCGACCATGTACGGCAACAGCATTGTCGACAATCAGCAAGTCACCTTGTTGCAGGCAGACGCTGGTGTGGTATTTTTCTACAGCATGAGAGAGTGTGTGTAAAGCAGCTTGCGCTTCATCATCGATGCCGACCATTAAATCTGCATCAAAAACCATGGTCGGCTTGTCGGCATTGCCGCTCAAAACGGGGATCAAATCACCCAATACATTGGCGCGACCGTTGAGGTAGCTCTCGTCCACAGCAGTCCGAAAGCGCGGTTCAAATAAGATTTTTTTCACATCGGCTGATAAGTGAGGCAATACTTCGCGGATCGAAGCCAGTGTGGTGAATGCATTGTCATCGCCTTTCAAACACAGCAACAACAAATAAGCAGGGCGGTGTGGGTGGAAAGCCGCTTCAGTGTGAAACATCAAAGAGACCTTCGATGAGGTCGATACTTGACGATCTTGATTGGCTTGTGTGGGCACAAGGTTTTGGATGATGCGACCGCCCAATTCCGGTTTATAGCCAACGGGTTCGCCGAGCATTTTGGCAACAGCCAATAGCGTCATTTCAGAAGTATGGTCTTTTGTGGTGGGGGTGGTCGGTGTAGGAGGGGTATCAGGCAAAACGCCGACTGGCAAACCACGCAGTAACAGTGCACCACTGACGTGCGGTTCATTTTTGAACTCAGTGATCGCTGTACGAATCGCTTCCGGCAGTTGCACACTGGCGATGCCGGCAGCATTGACAAATGTCTCCGAGCCAATATCCTCTTTCGGTGGATTGAGGCTAAAGATTGTTGGGTTGATGACGGCGCGTGGGGTGATGTGAGCGGTGTGCATGATGAACTCCTCAAGTCAATGTTTCAATAATTCCAAATTATACACAAATCGGAATTAAAATTCCATGAATTTTTTAAGCAATGGAACAAAACTGCCACACATCCGACGACCTCTATTTATAATGTGCTCATCGCTACCGAAAATCGAATTTCTTTACTTGACGGAAACACTATTAGATATGCCACTTGCCGAACTGATTGCCCAACACAGCGCAACACTCACGCCCTCTGAGCGTCGAGTGGCCGAAATGCTTTTGCAACAACCCCAATTGGTTGCTTTTGGTACCGTTGCTGATTTGGCCAATGCAGCAGAAGCGGGGGTTGCGACCGTGGTGCGCCTCTCGTCCAAGCTTGGGTTCAGTGGCTTTTCAGCGCTTCAATCGGCCTTGCAGCAAAGTATGGCCAGCCAACTTTTACCCGCAGCGGTGCGCATTAAGGAGCACAGCAACAGCAGTGTGTCGCAACAGATGCAGCTTGAGATCCATAATATTCAACAAACATTGGAGCGGCTGGATGGCGCAGTGTTGGAGGCTGTGATTGAGCGCTTGAGTCACCTCA
>JBIKPB010000186.1:0-3730 GCA_044357705.1 Formosimonas sp.
ACACCATGGCATACTCAGACAAACTGATGGACCACTACGAAAATCCGCGTAACGTAGGTGCATTTGATAAAGGCGATGACAGCGTTGGTACTGGCATGGTCGGTGCGCCGGCGTGTGGTGACGTGATGAAATTACAGATCAAGGTCAATGACGCGGGCATTATCGAAGACGCGAAATTCAAAACCTATGGTTGCGGTTCAGCGATTGCCTCATCATCGCTCGTGACCGAATGGGTCAAAGGTAAAACCGTGGATCAGGCTTTGGAAATCAAAAATTCTCACATCGCGGAAGAGTTGGCTTTACCGCCTGTGAAAATTCACTGCTCGATTTTGGCAGAAGATGCGATTAAAGCAGCGGTTGCGGACTATAAAGCCAAACACAAACATTAAGTAAGCAAGATGCTGAGGATAACATTCATTACAGCTTGTATTTTTGTTTGTGCTACCACTGCGCAAGCAAAAGTCTTGCGGTTTCCAGACCCGATTAGCTATGAAGTTAGTGGGCAGTTGTTTACATTAAAGCAACCCACTTTATATGGAAATCTTATCAAGCGACTTGGCAAACCCATACAAGAAGATATTGGTTGTGTCAAAAGCGTTGATTACGCAAATACTTCTTTTGTTGCATACGATGAAGTAGTTTCGAACGAAAATGAGCGAGCGTTTTTTATTCAAAGTATCACTTTGCAAAAGCCGCAAGACAAAGTTGTATTCGAGTCATTTAGCTTGAACCGTGATAGTAGTTTTTCAATGGTTCAAAAATTTCATCATCGCCCAGTCGAAGTGAGTGATGGCATGTCGATGTATTTTTTTGATATTCCAGAAACTAAAAAATACGATGCATATGGTTATATTTTATATTTCAAAAATCAGCGTTTGGTTAAATTTGAACAATGGGAAAATAATTGTTGATGTTTGCTTTTCGATCATCATATGGAGTAAAAAATGTCAGTTACAATGACTCAGTCAGCCGCAACACATGTACAAAGCTTCCTCACCAAACGCGGTAAAGGCGTGGGCTTGCGCCTTGGTGTGCGCACCACGGGTTGCTCGGGCATGGCGTATAAACTCGAATACGCGGATGATATTGGTACGGAAGACAATGTGTTTGAAGCTTACGGCGTTAAGCTGTTGATTGATCCGAAAAGTTTGCCGTATTTGGAAGGCACTGAATTGGACTATACCCGTGAAGGATTGAACGAAGGTTTTAAATTCAACAATCCGAACGTCAAAGACGAATGTGGTTGCGGTGAGTCGTTCCATGTATAACCGATCAAAAAAAGTAAACCCCTACTTTTTTTGGTTGAGGTTACAAATTTTGAGCGGGAAATCCGCACAAAATTTAATATAAAACCAGATCAAACCATCGCCAGTCCATGAAACAAAATTATTTTGAACTGTTCCAACTGCCCATCGGCTTCGCGATTGACGAAGCCGATTTGGCTTTACGCCACCGCGCAGTGATTGATAAAGTGCATCCCGATCGCTTCGCCGCTAAAAGCCCGATGGAGCAACGTCTCGCTTTGCAATGGTCGACCTTTGCCAATGAGGCGTTTGATACGTTACGTGACCCGATTGCGCGTGCGCGTTATTTATTACAACTCAATGCGCCCGAGTTGACTGGTGAATCCGTCCGCGTGAATTTACCGCAAACGTTTTTGATGCAACAAATGGAATGGCGGGAAGCATTAGAGGATGGCAATGTTACGGCTGCGCGTGATGAGGTGAGTGCGGCGTATTATGGTGCGTTGAAGTTGTTGCGCGAAGCATGTGAGCAACAGAGCTGGCCAGATGTGCAAATTGCGATTGCGCAGTGTCAGTTTATTGAGAACTTCTTAAGGCAACTGCCTCAAGTTATTTAATCTGTTTTTTTGTGGCTTTCCCACGAGAAAATCTAACCGAAAGCAAAAAAGCAGGTTTTGCTTTTTTTGATTGTATTTATGGCATTACTACAAATTTCCGAACCCGGCGAATCAACCGCCCCACACCAGCACCGCTTGGCGATTGGCATTGATCTGGGCACCACCAACTCCTTGGTGGCGACTGTTCGTCATGGCTTTCCAGCTGTTTTAGCAGATGAGTCTGGCGCGACCTTGTTGCCGTCAATTGTGCATTACGGTGCAGACCAAATCGATGTTGGGGTGGTAGCCAAGCAAGCGTCGGCAAATGATCCAAAAAATACGATTGCATCGGTTAAGCGATTGATGGGACGTGGTTATCAAGACGCATTGAGTTTGCCTGATGCGGGTTATGCTTTGATCGATTTACCCGGTATGGTCAGCGTGCAAACGGTGCAAGGTGTCAAAAGCCCGGTTGAGGTTTCGGCGGAAATTTTAAAAGCTTTGTATCAACGCGCGCTGCAAAATTTGAATGACGATATCGTCGGTGCGGTGATTACGGTGCCAGCGTACTTTGATGACGCGCAGCGTCAAGCGACCAAAGCGGCGGCTGAATTGGCGGGATTGAATGTTTTACGTTTATTGAATGAACCGACGGCGGCGGCGATTGCCTATGGTTTGGATGTGACTGAGGGATCGGAAGCTAAAGAAGGCGTATTTGCAGTTTATGATTTGGGTGGCGGGACGTTCGATGTGTCGATTTTGAAGTTGACCAAAGGCGTGTTTGAGGTTTTGGCGACGCATGGTGATACGGCATTGGGTGGTGATGATTTTGACCATCGCGTTTATTGCTGGATTTTGAAAGAGGCAGATCTAATCGGCATGCATGCGAATCTATCGGCGCAAGACATCCGTTTGTTGCAGGCGAAAAGCCGTGCGGCGAAAGAGCATTTGACCAACAACGGTGTGGCGAGCATTCGTGCGAGCTTATCGGACGGTCATCAGGTCAATCTGATGTTGTCGCAAGTGCAGTTTTTTGAGATGACCAAAACTTTAGTCGATAAAACCGTTCGCGTTTTGGATGAAGCGTTGATTCAAGCAAATGTCACTAGCGCCGATTTACAAGGTGTCGTGATGGTCGGCGGCGCGACGCGCATGGTGAATATTCAACGGGCGATTATGGCGCATGTTGCATGCCCGGTTTTGAATGATTTGAATCCCGATGAAGTGGTTGCACTTGGTGCAGCGATGCAGGCAAATGTATTGGCAGGCAATCGTGCGGATGATGATTGGTTGTTGCTCGACGTCATTCCACTGTCGCTCGGTGTTGAAACCATGGGCGGTTTGACCGAAAAAATCATTCCGCGCAACAGTACGTTACCGATTGCGCGGGCGCAAGAGTTTACGACGTTTAAAGATGGCCAAACCGCGATTGCATTGCATGTTGTGCAAGGTGAGCGTGAGTTGGTGTCGGAGTGCCGTTCGTTGGCGCGCTTTGAGTTGCGCGGGATTCCACCGATGGTTGCCGGTGCGGCGCGTGTGCGCGTGACTTATCAGGTCGATGCCGACGGTTTGCTCACGGTGGCGGCACGCGAAATGAATTCGGGCGTTTCGACCGAAATCACGGTCAAGCCTTCATTCGGGTTGTCGGACGACGAAATTGCTGAAATGCTCAAAGCGGGCAACGCCAATGCGCAGGGTGATATGCAAGCACGCGCGTGGCGCGAAGCGGTGGTCGATGCAGAGCGGATTGTGCTCGCGGTGAATGGTGCGATTGCTGAGGATGGTGAATTGTTGTCTGCTGCCGAGCGTGATGATTTACTGGCGCACATTCAGCGCGTGCAAACATTGATGACAAGCAACGATGTGACGCAAGTCGATGCGGTTCGCACT
>JBIKPB010000022.1:0-12949 GCA_044357705.1 Formosimonas sp.
GTTCCGACTTCGGGTCAAGCAACTCGTTGGTCTGATCGGTCATTTCTTTGATTTCGGTTTCCATTTCGGTAGTTTCTTCAGTGCTCTGTTCGGCTTTTTTGGGTCTTATCAATTCGACAATGTCTTTGAGTAAACTGGACGATTGTGCCGAAGCGTCTTTGAGATTAACGGTGACCTGAATTTTGCGCACGACATTCATACGTTTGTCATCGCTGGTGAGTGGCAACTCGACAAAATTAGAGTCCTGAACGTTGTCGAGCTTGCTAAGCGTACTTTTTTGAATGATCTTAATCAATTCGTCGCCTTTGTTTTGCGTATCGAAACGACTCAGATCAAACCGCGAATATTTACCTTCGTTTTCTGCTTTACCCAATAAGCCGTCAAACGCCGATACATCGACAAAAAACGCTTTTTGCTGGCCGTCGTAAACCATCGGGAAGGCCAATTTCACCTGCAAGTTTTTGGCTTTATATTCAGTAATCGGAATCAGTTGATATTGTTGACGTGTCCGGTCGATGACGCCGGTCATGTCAAACGACATCCGTTTGGCCAAGCGACTGAAAATACTGTTAAAACTATTTTGGCTGCTCGGCGCTGCTTTGCTTGAGTGGTGTGGAAAATCAATTTGCAATTCATTGATGCGGCTGGTTGCACTGAACGCATAGTTGGGCGTGTTGAAATACTGATCGTAACCGAGTTTGACCGCATCTTTCGCCGCCATGGTCTGAATCGGGCTGACGCTGGCACAGGCGGTTAAAGCGATCGCCGTCAGACACGTGAAGTAACGGACATAAGCGCGCATCGAGATTCTCCTGAGTGGTTTATATCCCTAGGATTGTACCGAAAACATCGCCTCTGCTCGCGTATAATCACGTCAATGATTACTTTAAGCACACTCAACGCCCGTTATTCTCATGCCTCGCTCGGGTTACGCTATTTGATGGCCAACTTAGGCGAGCATGCTGCGCACACGCGCATGGTTGAATACACGATCAAAACCGCAATTGATGACATGGTTGCCGACTTGCTCAAAGATTCGCCGCGCGTGATTGGCTTTGGTGTGTACATTTGGAATGTCAATGAAACGCTGGCCTTGATGCAAGCAATTAAAGTCGTATCGCCGCAAACGATTTTGATTGTCGGTGGCCCTGAAGTTTCTTACGAAGTTGAGCGGCAAGTAATCACCAAAGTCGCAGACTATGTCGTCACGGGTTGGGGCGAAATCACTTTACCTCAGCTCTTGAGCGCGTTGATTGATGGCCCCAAACCGTTGATGAAAGTTCATGTGGGTGTGCAGGCAAAGCTTGAGGATTTAAAAACACCGTATCATTTGTACACTGATCACGACTTGGCGCACCGTAACATTTACGTGGAGGCTTCGCGTGGTTGCCCGTTTAAGTGCGAGTTTTGTTTGTCGAGTTTGGATAAAACCGCGTGGGCATTTGAGTTGGGCCATTTTTTAAACGAAATGGAAATGCTTTATCAGCGTGGCGCACGCACTTTTAAATTCGTTGATCGCACGTTCAATCTTAAGCCCGAAACCGGTCGGCGGATTTTGGATTTTTTCATCCAAAAACTCGATAACGCTGATCCGTTGTTTGCGCATTTTGAGGTCGTGCCGGATCATTTACCCGATGCGCTCAAAGACGCGATCGTGCAGTTTCCTGCCGGCAGTTTACAGTTTGAAATCGGTATCCAGACGCTCAATAGCACGGTGCAAAAACACATATCGCGCAAAACCGATCTGACCAAAGCCGAGAATAATGTACGCTGGCTACGCGAACACAGCCAAGCGCATTTGCACGTTGATTTGATCGCTGGATTGCCATCAGAAACAATGGCGAGTTTTGCCGAAGGCTTTGATCGTTTATATCAATGGGGCGCACACGAAATTCAGCTCGGTATTTTGAAGCGTCTGCGTGGTACGCCGATCATTCGTCATACGGAGGCGTTTCAGATGGTGTATTCGGATGCGCCGCCGTATGAAATCATTGCCAATGTCGATGTGTCTGAATCGGAGTTAGATGCATTCAAGCATTTTGCCAAATACTGGGATGCGATTGCCAACTCGGGGCGGTTTACGCATACTTTGCCGTTGATTATGAGCGGTGTTTCGCCTTATGCACGTTTTGCTGATTTGTCGCAATACCTCAACAGCATTTGGCAACGCAGCCACAGTATTGCACTCGAAAAATTGTGTACCGAAGTTGCCAATTGGTTGATGCAGCATTCAATGGATCATGATGAAGTTCGCGAAGCGGTCACTGCGGATTACCTTGCCAGTGGTGCGCAAGGCAAGCTGCCGTGGATGACTCGTGGTTTGACCATCAATACCAAGCAAAAAACCGATGGCAGTTTGTTGGCACGACAGGCACGGCATCAAACGGCGCTATAATTAATCCAGCGATTGACGCGATGAATATCGAGGAGTTATCTGATGAATACGCAAAATTCTAAAAAAGAGTTTGATTCATTCAAGGCATTTTATCCATTTTATTTGTCGGAGCATCAGAACTCAACCAGTCGACGTTTGCATGTGATGGGTACGACAGGCGTGCTGCTGATATTGTTATTCGCCATATTGAGCCAGCGTTGGACCTTGCTGTTGTTGTTGTTGCCGATTTTGGGCTATGGCTTTGCTTGGGCAGGTCACTATATCTTTGAAAAAAATCGTCCTGCGACGTTCAAGCATCCGCTTTATAGCCTTATGGGTGATTTTGTGATGTGGCGCGATGTGGTGACCCAGCGTTTGCCGTGGTGAGCATGGTTATGACAGGTGGGCATCAAAGCGAAAAACGCAAGTGATGAAACCTCTAAAAATGGCGAAAAACACTCGCCATTTTTAGAGGTCTATACTAATTTACGGTCACTTGGTATTCTGATTTTTCTCATGTCTTCCAGTGTGCCCGAAGAAAACAATACGCCAGCCATAACCAATACTGCACCGTGCCATCATGCCAGAAGTATGTGTTCACCCAATGTAATGGTAATGAGCATCGTAAAATAGGTACCAAATCAAAGAATACTGATGTTTTGGCCAGTCCTATGGTTCGGATGCCGTTGTGCCAGTATAGATAAGGCAATATTACCGTATCGAATACAACCATAACCGTAGTGGTCGTATTTAGAGTGCTAATTAAGGGTGCATTAATTGAAATGGTTTGCTGTAAGTTGCAAAATCTCATCCACAGTCCGCACTCATTCGCATCAGCGGTAATTGGTGATTCGCATGACCACGCCGCATCTCGTGCACGGCAGGTCACATTCTCATTATTTCGAGATGCGTTTTTACACTACATTTGACACGGATCTATTGAGGAGCAATCTGTGTAACGATTTTTTTTGATGCAAGATCTACTTTCGACACGCTCAGATCCTCGTTCAATACAAACGCCGTTTTGGAGTCATGTGTGAAAACAATTGCTTGGCGCGGCTGCTTGAGTCCGGGAATGGTCGCTGTGACCCGCATCGATGGAAGCGTAATCACGGAAAGTGTGTTGTCCGTCATGTTGCCCGAATAGAGCGCCGATTCGTTTGGAGTTAGTGCAGCACCATAAGGGTCTTTGCCAACGGGGATGGTTTTAACAATCTGCTTCTTATCGACATCAACAACAGCAATATTGTTGCTGCCACTGTTAGCGGCAAATAGGGTATGCCCATCCTTAGTGATGGAAATCGCTCGAATCTTGTCAAAACCCTTGATTTCGGCTTCAATCTTGTTGCTGTTCTTGTTGACCACGCTAATTTTGTCGCCAAGGAAGTTCGTCACAAACAAATGCTCACCATCCGAACTCAGTTTGATGCCTTGGCGCGGTTGCGCGAATCCGGTAATTACTGAGACGGGTTGATTTTTTTCCAAATCGTACACAGTAACTGTGCTGGCGGCCTGATTGTTAATGTATAAAACTTTGCCATCCTTGCTGATTTCAGTCCCGAAAGCACCCGGTCCAACCGGAATAGTAGACATGGTTTCAAGTGTGTCACTATTAATTTTTAAGACTATGCCTAAACTGCTGTCTGACACGTAAAACACTTTGCCGGAGGGGTCAAAGACGATATTGCGCGGTGTAACGTAACCCGGTAGGAGACTTCGAACTTTATTCGACTTCAGGTCGTAGACAATGATTTCCGGGCGTTCACTGTACGATGCGACGGCCATCGTTTCATTTGGGCTGATCGCAAGCGAATTATTGCGGATGTTGCCATCAAAAGTCCAGCGCGCCGACGCCTCATAGGCGAATGAGATGGACATAACGGAGGCGGCGGCAATCAAGGTGGTTGCAAGGCGTTTTTTTGAAAGTTTATTCTTATTCAATAACATTTGAAGCTCTCTTTTCTAAGGGTAAAAATTACATAATGTTAGGTATTACCGGCAATGCTAATGATGATTTCTCCAGTTGTTCATACACGGCGTTAGCGATGCGGGTCAACTCTTCTTTGCTGATGCCGGCCGACAGTGCGTAACCGAACTTGCCATCGATCCAATAAAACACGTTCACCTGATTCTCTTGGGAAAACTGAAAGCCAGTATCCTTGTTGTGTGCTTGATCGGTCGTGACATATAAGGTCAGTCGTTGTCCAGTCGCATCGTGGTACATGAATTGCGCTACAGCGCCTTGGGCACCAGGCAGCAGTCGGCCGCCGATTAACTCATAGCCAAGCTTGCCCAGTCTGGGCGGACGAATCGTACTGCCAAGCCGTTTCGATAGCCAAGCCACAAGTTGTTCCTCTTGGTCGGCGCTAATTTCTACCGGTCTCTTAATATCTGGGCTGTAAACCACGTGCGCGACGGCAGCCTGATGCGCCAGTCCGGTAGCGATCGGTGCTGATCTGGCGTGGACTGCATTGCTATGGGCTAACTGAACTGTGCCATCGCTCGGACCGTGGAGTAGCCAGCCGGAGATGCCGCTGACCAGTGCAATCGCGAAACCTGCGACCCAGCGCTGCCATTGCCAAATATGTCTGTTTGGTACATTCAGACGGTCTGGAATGGTTTCATCCAGCACAGGATCGAATAGTGCATGCAACACCATGTTCTGATCGATATAGGCACGCAGGCGTTCTTGCTCATTCGGGCGCTGTCTGAGGTAATCATCAATCTCGACGCGGCGAGCGGCGGGCAGTTTACCATCGACATATGCGTGCAGTTCGGCTTCTGTAACAAGCTGTGGTTTCATTTGACCACCTTTATTGTTGTTGAATGCCGACGTCCTTCCATGCTGGCACGCAGTTTTTCACGTGCGCGCGACAGGCGCGACATGACTGTACCTTTCGGGATATTGAGTGTTTGTGAGACTTCGTCATAACTCATTCCTTCTAGCGCCACTAGCAGCAAAAGTTCGCGCTGTTCACTGGGTAGTTGGCGTAAGGCTGTTTCCATGTCACGCAATTCAAGTCTGGTCGATAGAGTGTCGGTGGTCGTCGGCATGGGAGTCTCCTCACTTAATGATTCTGTGGACAGTGATGGTCGCCGCACTTGGTCGATATATACGTTGTGCATAATACTAAATAGCCATGCCCGCATATCGCTACCGCCTTGCCAGGAATTCAGCTTTGCCCATCCACGTTCGACAGTATCCTGTACAAGATCATCAGCGCTGGCACGCTCTCCTACCAGCGCACGCGCATAACGGCGCAAACGGGGAATGCAAGCAAGTAACTGATCGAGCGGCTCCGACATGACGGACGTGATGAGTGGTTGCGGGGTCAGTAGGTTGTAGCAGTTAACTTGGGATCGACCTGCCAAGTTTCGTTGACTAATTTGCCATCACGATAGGTAAGTACATAGAGCACTTTCACCTGTGTCTTGCCGTCAAATTGTACTTTTGCCACGATCGTCGCGCCCTTCGGGTTGGCCGACTCCTCGACGGAGAGCACAGTCACACGAGCCGGTCCGACCGCTTTTCCAAATTTCTCCCAAGTGGAGCGAATGGCATTGGCTCCAGAGTAAGTGCCATCCAGAGGGCCGCCAACCCATGTTAATTGGGCATTATCAGCATAGCCCTGCATGATCTTCGACGTTTCGTCTGCACCGATGGCAGAGAAGTGGGTCTTGGCGGCATCGCTGATCGGACTGGCGACAGCAGTGCTGATAGTGGCAATTGCAAGCAGAGTGGTGAGGTAGATTTGCTTCATGTAATGTATCCTTGTTGAGACAGGTGGGTTGAAAAATATGGTTCTTATTGTAGTAAACGAACTTACGGGCACTTTATTCCATTTTTTAAAAAATATATTTCGTGGGGGAGATAACGATATAAGAATACCAACCAGCTGCAGAATTGTTTTTGTGAGTTTTATAATAATAGAAGTATATTTTGTGGTTGATTTTTCATCGTGACTTACGCGAGAGTGAGCGATTGATTGCCATGCGTAATTTTTTGACGGCGATTTTGGCTACTGTAGCGTAGCTCACTCGACGCTTTTTATCTTAGTTGAAACCACAAAACGGAGCGGGCAGCCGTGCTCATCCGTTTCTAATTTAAAGCCGTACTCAGCAAGCAAAGCATGCAAGTCCTGTTTGTGCCAAGCTTCGACAAACGGCTCATAAACGTGGTTGGCAAGCCATTTAAAATATAGGCCACGCCAAACCGTAATCACGCCACAGCTTGCGCCATGAAACGTACCATTGCACATCGGAGGGCTCTAAAATTGCCACGCGTCCACCGGTACACATAATGCGTTGCCATTCGTTTATCACGTCATGTAAATAACGGAGTGGAATTTCATGTAAGACAAAGTATGCGTTGATGCCATCAAATACCAAGTCTGCCAAACCGTGCAGCCAGCGAGCGTAACCTTGGGCGATATTTTTGGAGTAATTGCCGTTGGGCAGATTGTGGAATTCCTGCCGAGTCGGCAATTGCTCAGGCAGATGAACTTTTGAGCGCTTGGCGTTGAATGTTTGGTGTAACAAGCGTACCACGGTCAATGAGTTACGCCAGTTCAGACGATCAGGCCACGCTTCGGATGAATTGAGCGTGGCTCAATCGGTGCTGGGATGTCGGCGAGCGGAGACGACGAGTATTCGGGTGTCATGTATTTAAATGCTTCTAACTCAATCAATCCAATAACCAAATCGTCTAAGAAATAATCGCTCGCCGCTTATTCCGCTACTTCAGGTGTTTCGCCGATTTCGCCGCCTGTTTCAGAAACTTCTGCATCCATTTCGTCATCGACACCGGCAACGGTTTCAACGATTTTTTGTACGCCTGACAACGCATCACCATCATCCAAACCGATCAACGTCACGCCTTGGGCGTTACGACCGATCACGCGTAACTCTGAAATGCGCGTGCGTACCAATGTGCCGCCTGTCGTAATCAGCATGATTTCGTCTTCCTCGGTCACGAGTTGAGCTGCGACGACTTTACCGTTGCGCTCAGAGGTTTGAATCGCGATCATGCCTTTGGTACCGCGACCATGGCGAGTGTATTCAGTGATTGACGTGCGTTTGCCGTAGCCGTTCTCGGTCGCTGTCAGGACGAATTGAGCTTCATTTTCTGCAACCAGCATCGAGATGATTTGTTGATCTTCAGCGAGGTTCATTCCGCGTACGCCACGCGCACCGCGACCCATTGGGCGAACGTCGTTTTCATCAAAGCGCACCGCTTTGCCCGCGTCGGAGAACAACATCACGTCATGTGCGCCATCGGTAATCGCTGCGCCAATCAGGAAGTCCTTGTCGTCTAAGCTGACTGCGATAATGCCCTTTTTGCGAATGTTGGAGAATTCGGTCAATGGCGTTTTTTTCACCGTTCCGAGGCTGGTTGCCATGAATACGTATTTATTGTCTTCAAAAGCGCTGATCGGTAACATGACGGTGATTTTTTCATCGGCTTCAAGTGGCAACATGCGGATGATTGGTGTGCCACGCGAAGTGCGCGAGCCTTGCGGTACTTCATAAACGCGTGTCCAGTACAGGCGACCTTTGTTTGAGAAGCTCAAAATCGTGTCGTGGGTGTTGGCGACGAACAGATTATCGATCCAGTCCTCTTCACCTTTGGTTGCGGCCGCTTGTTTGCCACGGCCACCGCGACGCTGTGTGCGGTACTCAAGCAAGGGTTGCGACTTAATATAGCCGGTATGTGACAAAGTCACCACCATGTCTTGCGGCGTGATCAAATCTTCGATGTCGATGTCTTCAGCATTTAATTCGATGTGCGAACGACGGGCATCGCCGAACTCAGTCATCACGGCGTTCAATTCGTCACCGATAATGGTGGTTACACGTTCAGGACGACCTAAAATGTCGAGCAAATCGGCAATGTGCGTCATGATGTCGGTGTATTCCTGAACGATTTTGTCTTGCTCAAGGCCTGTCAAGCGTTGCAAACGCATTTGTAAAATTTCCTGCGCTTGAATATCGGATAAGCGGTATAAGCCATTACCTTGCAAGCCGTATTCCGGCAATAAACCGTCGGGGCGATAGAGTACGCCACCACCTTCAGTGCGCACCAACATTTCGCGCACGACAGATGAATCCCAAACATTCGCCATCAAGTCGATTTTTGCTTGTGGTGGAGTTGCAGCGGCTTTGATGATCGCGATGAACTCGTCGATATTTGCCAATGCGACCGCGAGGCCTTCTAATATATGTGCACGGTCGCGTGCTTTGCGCAATTCAAATAGCGTGCGCCGCGTCACCACTTCGCGGCGATGCTCTAGGAAGCACGACAGCATTTCGCGTAGATTGAGTAATTTCGGTTGGCCGTCGACCAGCGCGACCATGTTCATGCCGAAAGTGTCTTGTAATTGCGTATGTTTGTAGAGATTATTCAGAACCACTTCGGCCATTTCGCCGCGTTTGAGCTCGATCACCACGCGCATACCTGAGCGATCCGATTCGTCGCGTAAGTCTGAAATGCCTTCCAAACGCTTGTCATTGACCATCTCGGCAATGTTTTCAAGCAACTTACGTTTATTGACCTGATACGGCAGTTCATCCACGATGATTGCTTGGCGATTGCCTTTGTCCATATCTTCAAAATGGACTTTAGCACGCATGACCACACGACCGCGTCCCGTACGGTAGCCTTGACGGACGCCGGAAACGCCATAAATAATACCGGCGGTCGGGAAGTCGGGCGCAGGAACGAACTCGATCAGCTCATCAACGGTTGCTTCTGGATTGGCAAGCAGGTGTAAACAGGCTTTGGTGATTTCAGATAAGTTGTGCGGCGGGATGTTGGTGGCCATGCCGACCGCAATCCCCGTTGAACCGTTGATTAGTAAGTTGGGAATGCGCGCCGGTAAAACCAATGGCTCACGTTCAGAACCGTCATAGTTCGGGCCAAAATCAACGGTTTCTTTATCGAGGTCTTCCAAGAGTTGATGGCCGATTTTGGACATGCGCATTTCGGTATAACGCATCGCTGCGGCATTATCGCCGTCAATCGAGCCAAAGTTACCTTGGCCATCGACCAGCATGTAGCGCAACGAAAAGTTTTGAGCCATACGAACGATCGTATCGTACACCGCGGTGTCACCATGCGGATGGTATTTACCGATCACGTCACCAACAATACGCGCCGATTTTTTGTAAGCGCGGTTCCAGTCGTTGTTGAGTTCGTGCATCGAAAACAACACACGGCGATGAACGGGTTTCAAACCATCGCGAACATCGGGTAACGCTCGACCCACAATCACGCTCATGGCGTAATTGAGGTACGAGTCTTTCATCTCATCTTCAAGCGAAATCGGTACAACTTCTTTGGCAAAAAACGACATAACGCGCATCCCAATCTGGTTAATTAAGTAACCCGCTATTTTAACACGTCAAATACGTTTATATATAGGTAAACGCGGTTTTTAGCGGCGTGTTGAATGCGAGCGAAAAAACGAGTGCTCTATCCAAATATACTGCGGTGTTTATGCGACAAACAAAACGTTTACGTGTTGTAAAATTGAAACAGTTTACTGTTATCCGTTGCCAGCAAGGCGTATTCGCGAAGTTTTCCTTGTACTTCGCCAGATAATCTGTGGCACAATGGCTTTGTACGGTGCTGATGTTTGAAGTGCTGTGCGTTTTTTATTGCACGGCAAACGTCAAATCGTTATAATACGCTCAGTTTTAATGGCTTTTAACCAAGTAAACGTTTTTTCGCAGAACACTGCAAATTTTCCAAAAAAGAGGAGAAACATGAAAAATTTCGTAAAAGTAGCTTCTTTAGCTGCAACATTGGCTCTCGCAGCCTGCCAAACTAATCCAAATACCAACGTTTTTCCTAAAGAAGATCCTGTTAAGAGCCGTAACGTTGCGAACTCTGAGCACCAAATCTGGACAAGCAGTGACTACGGTAACCCTGCTGTTGCTGGTTCGCCAACTGATAAGTTGTGCTGGCAAACTGGTTATTACCCAGATGGTAATCCAATTGCAGGTTGCGATCCTATGCCTGCTCCTGTTAAGCCAATCGCTAACGTAGACTTGGCATTTGATGCAAGCGCATTGTTTGACTTTGATAAAGCAACTTTGCGTCCAATCGGTCAACAAACTTTGGGTGCTTTGGCAGCTGCATTGAAATCAGTTTCTTACTCACAAGCAATCGTTGTGGGTCATACTGACTCATTCGGTTCTGATGCTTACAATGACCGTTTGTCTGCACGTCGTGCAGAAGCTGTTAAGGCGTTCTTGGTTAGCCAAGGTCTTTCTGCTTCAAACATCACGACTCAAGGTATGGGCAAACGTCAGTTGATCGTTAATCCTGCAACGTGCAAAGGCAATCGTGCTGCTAAAATCGCTTGCGAACAGCCTAACCGTCGTGTGACTGTTGGTTTGAGCGGTGTTGTTGTGCCTGCAAACCAAGTACAAAAATGGGAACAGTTCTTGCGTTCTGTTCCAGGTGTTAGCGTGCGTTAATATCTGTTTTGTTACAAAAAGCCCTGCTCTTGAGCAGGGCTTTTTATTGTTATAATTCACACCTTTCCATTTGAAAGTCACCCATGAATACAGTATCTAATGTCGCCAGTGCAGAAATCGATAAATTTTCACAGCATGCTTCGAGTTGGTGGGATGAGCAAGGGCCTTTGAAAACGTTACATCAGGTGAATCCTGTGCGATTGAATTGGATTCGTCAATTGGTTGATTTGAATCATCAAAAAGTGGTTGATATTGGATGCGGTGGCGGTATTCTAACTGAAGCTTTGGCGCGTTCGGGTGCCCAAGCAACTGGTGTGGATATGGCGCTTGATTCAATTGAGGTCGCACGGTTACACGCACTTAGCGAGTCTTTGCAAATTGATTATCAAGTAAAAACAGCAGAGCAGCTGGCCGCTGAGCAACCTGCTGCTTTTGATGTGGTAACCTGCATGGAGATGTTGGAGCATGTGCCAGAGCCAGCGTCCGTGATTCGCAGTTGCGCGCAGTTGGTTAAATCTGGAGGTTTGGTGTTCTTTTCGACGCTCAATCGTCACCCTGTTGCTTTTGCTTTAGGGATTGTTGCTGCGGAACATATTTTGAATTGGATTCCTAAAGGGACGCATCAATACAAAACGTTTATTAAACCCAGTGAATTGGCGCAACAGGCACGTCAGGTGGGTTTAGAAGTGATTGATATCAAAGGGATTGGTTATGCGCCGTGGCGGGATAAGGTCTTTCCGTTTACGATCTCTGACGATACTCGAATTAATTATATGATGGTGGCGCGCAAAATATGACTTTAAGTTATCGCTTTCCCAGCGCACCTGCGGCGGTGCTGTTCGATTTAGATGGTACTTTGATTGATTCTGCGCCTGATCTTGCTGCTGCAGTCAATTATTTACGGGTTCAGCGCGATTTACTGGAGCTGCCTTTGGTGCAATTGCGACCTTATGCATCGCATGGTGCGCGTGGTTTAATTGGTGCGGGTCTGGGCGTTGTGCCTGAAGATGCTGATTTTGAACAATTGCGTACGGCATTTTTGGATTATTATGAAGCGCACAGCAGCGTGCGAACCCTTGTTTTTTCAGGTATGGAGGCTGTGCTGAGTTTACTTGAGCAACGCCAAATTCCGTGGGGTATTATCACCAATAAACATACGCGATTTACACGGTCGGTTGTGCATGCGTTGGGTTTGGATCAACGGGCTTCAGTAATTGTGAGTGGTGATACAACGGCACACGCTAAACCTCATCCTGCACCCATGATCTATGCAGCGGAGTCTCTGGGTTTGTTGCCTGAGCAATTGATCTATGTCGGTGATGATGCACGCGATATTGAGGCAGCGCGGGCTGCGGGTTATATGAGCGCGTTGGCCGCAGCTTATGGTTATTGTCAGCCAGATGAGGTCGCACAATGGCGGGCGGACGCAGTTTTGGCGCAACCTAGTGATTTATTGACGTTGTTTACTCAACAAATCGCTTGATGCGGTTGTGTCGCAAGTAGATTAAATCCGATATGCAGTAGTTGTCATGACTTTGGCCATTCCTGCCATGGCGAGCCGAACAAGGTTGGGCAACTCAACCCCTCCGGCGGCTCGAGCATGTGCTGCGTGTTCAAGTTCTTCATCCTTCATTTGCTTCACGATTGCACGTGAGCGTGCATCGGTCGCTGGTAAAGGCGTGTCGCTTTGCAAATGACGATCCAAATGCGCGCCCACCTGCATTTCTGTCTCGATGACAAAGCCTAGGCTCACCGCTTCACTTACCTTGCCGGCCACTGCGCCGAGTATAAAGGCACCGGCATACCACAGTGGATTCAAATAGCTGGTGTGGCTACCCAATTCACTCAATCGCTGCTCCGTCCAAGCTAGGTGATCGGTTTCTTCAACCGCCGATTGCAACAGCATAGTTTTATTAATCGGATTACGACTCACCCATGCCTGTCCCTGATACAAGGCCTGTGCGCATACCTCTCCTACATGGTTGACCCGCATCAAACCAGCACTGTGGCGTGACTCGACTTCGGTCAGCTCGCTCGCTGGTAAGTGCAAGGTTGGTGACGCTCGTTCTGCGTTTGCTGGCATCGTTACCGTCT
>JBIKPB010000187.1:0-3674 GCA_044357705.1 Formosimonas sp.
GGCGGGTTTTTGTGCGCGGGTACGATTTTGAATCGCGGCTGCAAAATCGCGTGTCGGTTGTTTTTGCACCGCTTCCAAAGCCTGTGCGTGCAATCTGTCAAAGTCGATTTGCGCACGTGCAGCTTCGATTTCGATGCGTTTGGTGGCGTTGATTTTATTGAGAATGTCGCTCATGAAATATCCTTAATTGTGGACGACAAATTGCTGAGTAAACTTCGCGAATTCATCAACTTTCGCACGTGCCGCGCGGCTGGTAATGACTTCACGCGCCAACGCGATACCGGCCTCAATGCTGTCGACTTGCTGCGCGGTGTACAGTGCAACACCGGCATTGAGGATCACGATGTCGCGTGCAGCGCCCGGTTCGTTATTGAGTGCGGCGAGCAGCATGGTTTTAGATTCTTCAGGGTTGGCGACTTTAAGCTCAGATAAAGGGGCGCGCGTTAAACCGAATTGCTCCGGTGTTAAAACGTACTCCAGTAATTCGCCGTTTTTGAGCTCGCACACATGTGTTGGTGCGGCAAGTGAAACTTCATCCATGCCATCTTCGGAATGCACGACCAATACATGCGTCGCGCCCAGTTCGCGCATTGCCATCGCCATCGTGCGTGTCAGTTCCGGCGAAAAGACGCCCATCAATGTATGCGCCGCATTGGCTGGATTGGTCAACGGGCCGAGAATATTAAATACCGTGCGCACGCCGAGTTCGCGACGAATGGGCGCGACGTGGCGCATCGCGGGGTGATGATTTGGGGCAAACATAAAGCCAATCCCAGTTGCTTCAATGCATTTGGCAACTTGTGGTGGCGTTAAGATCAGATTCGCGCCGAGTGCTTCGAGCGCATCGGCCGAGCCGGATTTGGATGATACGCTGCGGTTACCGTGCTTGGCAACTTGTCCACCGGCAGCAGCGACGACGAACAGGCACGATGTTGAAATATTAAAAGTGCATGCGCCATCACCGCCAGTACCGACAATATCGAGGAAGCGGCTGTTGTCGGCGACTTCGACACGGTTGGAAAACTCACGCATGACGCGCGCGGCGGTGACGATTTCGTCTAGCGTTTCGCCTTTGGCACGCAGCGTTGCCAGAATCGCGGCCGATGCGGGTGCGGTCAATTCACCACTCATCAGGGCAGTCATGAAGGCGTGCGTGGTTTCATTGGATAAGTCTTGTTTATTAATCAGCTGGTTGAGTGTATTTGCGACGTTAAACATATTGATCTGTGCCTTATGCTGCGGTGCGTTGCAAAAAGTTCTTCAACAACGCGTGCCCGTGTTCACTCAAAATCGATTCTGGGTGAAATTGTACGCCTTCAATGTTGAAGGTTTTATGACGCACGCCCATGATTTCGCCAGTTTGCTCGTTATTGTTTGTCCATGCGGTGATTTCTAAATCTGCCGGTAATTGATCGCGCTCGATAATCAATGAATGGTAGCGCGTGACGTTGAATGGCGAGGGCAAGCCAGCAAAAACCCCTGTGCTATTGTGATGCAGCGCATCGACTTTGCCGTGCATCGGTTTGGCCGCGCGAACCACGTGACCCCCAAAGACTTGGCCAATCGCTTGATGACCCAAACAAACGCCGAGAATCGGTAGTTTACCTTTGAAGTAATCCAACGCTTCTAAGCAAATGCCTGCTTCGGTTGGAGTGCATGGGCCGGGTGACAGGCACAGATGTGTTGGCTTGGCCGCTTCGATGTCGGCCACGGTGATTTCGTCATTTCTGCGCACGGTGACTTCTGCACCCAGCTCGCCGAAATATTGCACGAGGTTGTAGGTGAACGAGTCGTAGTTGTCGATCATGAATACATGAACAGGTTGGCTCATTTTGTGCTCCCTAAAATGGTGTCGAGGCCATTGCAAGCCAAATCGGCGGCGGATAAAACGGCGCGCATTTTTGCGCGGGTTTCATTCCATTCAGCGTCAATATCTGAGTCGGCGACGATGCCGGCACCGGCTTGTACGTACAAAATCTCATCTTTAATCACCGCGGTACGAATCGCAATCGCTAAATCCATATCGTTGAAAAAACCCATGTGACCGACTGCGCCACCGTAGATTCCGCGTTTGGTTGGCTCCAGTTCATCTAAAATTTCCATCGCGCGAACTTTAGGTGCACCCGACAATGTACCTGCGGGGAAAGTCGCTTTGAGTACATCGACCGCATCCATACCGTCCTTGATTTTGCCTTGAACGTTGGACACCATGTGCAATACGTGGGAGTATTTCTCGATCGCCATTTGCTCGGTGACTTCGACGGTGCCGATTTGCGCGATGCGACCGATGTCGTTGCGACCCAAGTCGATCAGCATCAGATGTTCGGCACATTCTTTCGCGTCGGCGAGTAAGTCTTTGGATAAGCGCTCGTCCTCTGCCAGATTCGCACCGCGCGGACGTGTGCCAGCGATTGGGCGAACGGTAGCGATGCCTTCTTCATCGAGCTTGACCAGAATTTCGGGAGATGCACCGACAATATGCACGTCGTCGTAATTCATAAAATACATGTACGGCGATGGATTAAGGGCACGCAATGCTCGGTATAAGTTCAGCGGCTCGGCGATAAACGGACGTTGCGTGCGCTGCGACAGCACAACTTGCATGCAGTCACCGGCGTTGATGTAGTCTTTGCATTTGAGTACACCGGCCTTGAATGCTGCTTCGTCATAATCGGATTTTGCTTCGTGATTGGCAACCGGCGGACTGGCGGGAATTTGCGCCGGTTGACGCAAATCATTGAGCATTTCTGCGAGGCGCTTTGAGGCTTTTTCGTAGGCACCGGCTTCCTGTGGGTTCGCGTAAACCGTCAGGTAAACTTTACCCAGCACGTTATCGACGACTGCGAGTTCTTCGGATAGTAACAAATGTAAGTCGGCGATGTCGGTGTTGTCCGGCGGGCAAGTTTTCGCTAGGCGCGTTTCGATTTCGCGCACGGTGTCATAAGCAAAGAATCCGACCAGACCACCACTGTAACGTGCATGCCCATCGAGTTTGGGTACCGAGTAGCGTTTTAAAAATGTGCGGGTAAATTCAAACAAATCGGTGTTGGGATGCTCGGCAACGCAGACATCGTCAATCCATTCATAGACGATGCCGTTTTTTTTCTCGATACGCGTGCGACTGGGTAAGCCGATGATCGAGTAGCGGCCAGATTTTTCACCGCCCACGACCGATTCGAGCAGATAGCTGTACTTTTGATTGGCAAGTTTGAGGTAAATCGACAGCGGCGTGTCAAGATCGGCGAATGTTTCGAGCGACAAGGGCACGTGATTGTAGCCTTCTCTGGCTAAGGCTTGAAATTGTTCAATAGTCAACATGATGATTCCTTCTTATACAAATAAAAACCGCTTTTTATCAATAAAAAAGCGGCGTACGCGTTCAGGTAGAGATTGGCAAACGCCAAGACCCGAGACGCCAACGCAAGCGATGCCAGCGAAATGCGCTTGCAGCTTGGTTCAAAGAGAAGGAATTGGTGAAATAAGACATGCCACGACTATAGCATAAAGCTGGACAAAGCCGCAACTGTACGACTGGGGCGGTATAATGACGACAGTTGAATTAAAAATAGGATGGATGATGGAGTCTTTGTTTGGGGCATTTTTAAGTACGTTTTCGATTTATGGCGTTGGTGTTCACGTCATTATTGCTGTTTTTTTTGCTGTTCATGCAGTGC
>JBIKPB010000188.1:0-3653 GCA_044357705.1 Formosimonas sp.
AATCGGCCCCTTAATGACCAGTGGTGTGACGTTTTTGGTACCATTATTTGGAATTTTTTGGGGTTGGCTGATTTTGGATGAGCGTTTAGGCTGGCATGTATTTGCTGGGTGTGCACTGATTATCGGTGGCGCGCTGTTATTGTATCGCAACAACTTATCCACACAAAAGGCCAAAGCATGAGCACACAACCCAAACGCTTGATCATCGCCATCACAGGGGCAACTGGCGCCGTTTTGGGTGTGCGTATGCTGGATGTTTTGCGCGCAATCGGTGGCATCGAAACGCATTTGATCGTTTCCGACGCGGGTTGGCTAACGATTGAGCACGAACTGCAATTGTCTAAAGACGACATTCGCGCGCGCGCCGATGTAGTACACGCCAGCAAGAACATCGGCGCCTCGATTTCCAGCGGCTCGTTTCAGTGCGACGGCATGATTGTCGCCCCATGCTCTATGAGAACCTTGGCAGCGATTGCACATGGATTTTCGGACAACCTAATCAGCCGCGCTGCCGATGTGACCCTTAAAGAACGCCGAAGATTGACGTTGTTAGTACGCGAAACGCCTTTATCTTTGATCCACTTACGCAACATGACGGCAGTGACCGAAGCCGGCGGTGTGATTTTTCCACCTGTGCCCGCTTTTTATCAACAACCGCACACACTGGACGACATCATCAACCACACCATAGGTCGCGTACTGGACGGTCACGGCATTGACGCCCAACTTGCTCCACGCTGGTCATCGATTAACGAATAACGCTCAATGATGCATGCCACGACAATCACCATGGAAAAATTGCTTTTAACGCTCGATGAAGTGATTGCCCGCTTACCCAACGGCGATAATTTCGAACATTATCTTGACGAGCTGTATGCGCTTGGACGCATTCGTAACATTCCCAACATCAGTCCAGCCAATGTCGCCTTTTTGCAAAGAACGCTACGCGAACGACAACCGCAGCGCATCCTTGAAATCGGTTGCGCCAATGGTTATTCAACATTGCGTTTTTGGCAGGCAACACGTGAGTGGCGCGCCCACATCGTGACGATGGACATCTCCAAACCAACGGTTGACGAAGCTCGACATCATTTCACGACTTGCGCCGCCGATATTGAGCTACACTGGGGCAACGCAATGGAAATCCTACCGACCTTGCCGCGCGAGCCATTTGATTTTATTTTCATCGACGCGCACAAGGCCAACACGCTTGATTTTTTTGTCCGAGCCCGCAAACTTGCTGCACCTGACGCTTTGATTGTGATTGATGATGTGCTGAAATTCAAAGATAAAATGCAACGGTTTTACGATTACCTCGCGACCCATAAAATCCAATACACGACGCTCCCCATTGATGAAGATGACGGCGTCATGCTCATCGACTTGGCTCAACAATGAACATCCAAAACACTCTGGTTTTATTACCCGGCATGGACGGCACGGGCGAATTATTTGCGCCATTGCTGCATGAGCTCAAACAACTGGATGCTACACTCAAAGTCATCGTGATGGCCTACCCGCGCGATATTCCGCTCGATTATGCGGCCTTAACCAACCGTGTAACGGAACAATTACCGCCAGACGAGTCATTTGTTCTGCTCGGCGAGTCCTTCTCCGGCCCAATCGCCACACGACTGGCTCAGCAACTGGGTAAACGCTGCCAAGGCTTGATTTTGTGCGTTTCATTTGTCCACTCAACCGTGCGTATGCCACGCCTGACCCGCGCATTATCGCACTTGATCCCGTTTGGCTCAATGTCACGCTGGCCGATGGGTGAGTTGCCCGAAGCATTGCAAAACCAACTCAAGCAGATTGTCAAAACCGTTTCACCAACTGTTTGGCGCACCCGCTTCAGAGCCGCTCTCAATGTCGACGAACGGCATACCTTGCGCTCATTGACCTGCCCCATTTTATATTTACGCGCACGCAATGACCGGGTTGTCGCAGCCAGTGTGGCCGACACCATCGCGAGCATCCAGCCGCGCACACAAATCATCGACCTCGACACGAGTCACTTCCTGCTGCAAACCGAAGCATCTACTGCGGCCCAACACATCGTTGACTTCATGCAGCGACTCAACTGATTGACTATCGTTCTTGCGTTAGGCGATACAAGCCTTGCACAACAGACGCCATACGTTGATAATTCAATTGATCGTATGTATCGCCACTACGATGATACTGATCATTTCTATAAAATGATGTGTCAGTCACCATAACCGCCGAGAAATTCTTGCGCCCAATAATTCAGTTGATCGGAAAAATCAACGTCCATGACAAAGATCTGCCCTCGAATTGACGGACACCTTTTAACGTAAAAAGAGAGGTGTCAAATGAAACGCAATCGTTACGATGAATCATTCAAATCAGAGGCAGTGATTTTAGCCTTATCCGGCGAACTGAGTTATGCGGAAGTTGCTCGAGACTTGGGTATAAAATACGGTACTTTAATGAGTTGGATTCACAGCAGCATGAACAATCCCAAGCCAACCAACAAAGCCGACAAGTCGGGTAAAGCCTCCAAGCCGGATTATCAGGCACTTGAGCATCAGAACCGTGCGATGCACAAAGAACTGGAGATGCGCAAGAAGGAGATTGAGTTCTTAAAAAAAGCCAGCGCGTACTTTGCCAGCCTGAAACCTTAAAGTACGCGGTTATCCATAAAAAGGACGATTTACCTAAAACCCGTCTGTTCAGATTATTGAGCGTATCGCACAGTGGTTATTATGACTGGCTGCGCCGTGAGCCATCGGCTCGTTTGGTACTGAACGATGGAACATGCCAGACGCGAACTCTTCTGGTTTATCGAAGCCTATTACAACCTCAAACGTAAGCATTCAACGCTGGGCTATAAAAGTCCGGTAAACTTCGAAATCGCAGCACTTAAAAACGCTGCTTAAACTGTCCGTGAAAATGAGGGCTGATCAACGCAGCATGACTCAGACAATAAGATGCGAGCTTATATCATTTGCGCCTGTCGGGAATGGCTGCCGAGTTTAGATACAAAAAAAAGCCCGTCACGATGATGGGCTTTTTGCTATTTGACACGTTTTATTGTTTATGTGTTTCTACAATCTTCAATGCACTGCTGACCAATGTCGCCATATCGCCCATATTGGCAGGCACGATAAGCGTGTTATTTTTGCTCGCCATGTTTTGAAAGGCGGTAACGTATTGCTCGGCCACTTTCAAGTTCATTGCCGTCATACCACCGTTCGCTTGAGTTGCTTCACCGATTTGACGCAGTGCAGATGCATTTGCTTCAGCAACGGCCAAAATCGCAGCCGCTTCACCTTGAGCTTTATTGATCGCAGCTTGTTTTTCACCTTCAGAGCGTTGAATTGAGGCTTCGCGTTCACCGGCTGCGATGTTGATTTGCTCTTGCTTACGGCCTTCTGACGCGGCGATAAGGGCGCGTTTTTCACGTTCGGCAGTGATTTGTGCTTGCATTGAGTGGAGAATCGCTGCGGGTGGTACTAAATCTTTGATCTCGTAACGTAATACTTTTACGCCCCAGTTGGTTGCCGCTTCGTCCAGTGCTTCAACCACTTGAGCGTTGATGATTGAGCGCTCTTCAAAAGTTTTATCCATTTCCAATTTACCGATAACACTACGCAAGCTCGTTTGTGCGAGTTGGGTAATGGCAAAAATGA
>JBIKPB010000038.1:0-10007 GCA_044357705.1 Formosimonas sp.
CGTTCCATATGGCTTAAGTGAGGGCTTTTCATGGCAACTTTCGATTTGGTGATTGAAGTCAACCATGTGATGCCTCACTTGGCCTTTTTCAATCTGCGAAAATTGCTATTCGTACTTTAATTCACCGTTAATGGTTACGCCATTCGGTGTTTTAACGCGATTCCACAAGACAAATAAACGTTTTGCGCCCTGCTCCAAGCCACTTTGATACTCGCCCGTAACTTTTGAACCGCGTTCAAGCAACAACACTTTGCCGTTATCAGAATAAATATCGCGTGGTAATACGCATGAAGTCATACCCGGTACGCTGGTATCAACACGTGTTTCAAGAATGCAGTCAATAAACGTACCTTTGGCCAAGGTTAGATTGCGGTCACCTAAAACACCCGCGCTTTTGCTGCCTGTGGCTGTTGGTTTCATTAAGTCCGACAACTTACCGCCGCCTGCGCTATCGCTTGCGTAAGGGGATGCGCCAGTTTGAGGCTCATTTGTGCTGCTTGCTGAGGGTGCATTTTTGTTACCCTCATCCATTAACTCGGCTTCAAACTTCAATTCGGCCAAGGTTTTAGGTGTTGGTGTGGCTTCTGTGTTGACCGCGCCCACCTGCATAACTGGTTCTGTTTGTGGCTCTATTTTTAGTTCAGGGTTTGGCGTGGCCGTCGCCGCAGTTGCTGGTGCCGTGTTGTCAATTTCCAAGACTTTGCCAACTTTGGCATCACTACCATCATCTACTTTTAGCGTGGCTACTGAATCGGCTTGTTTGGCTTTGACATATTGGCGATAACCTAAGAAACCACCAAACAAAACAGCAGCCATCACAAAGACTACAGCCGCACCACGAGCCGCCGCCTTACTGCTTTTTTGATCTGAAACATTAGGTATGCCCTGGCTGTCACCTGATGCGTTTAAACTAAACACCGTTGGATTGACAGCATCAGCCCCAATTTCAGGAACATCATCGGCTACTTGATTCATTTGATTGAATGCATTTTGTGGGTTTTGTGAATTGTGCTCGCTCATTTTAAAGACCTTCCTCTTGTTTGATTTGACGCTCAACACCAGGTACGGCTACGCCGTCCTTAACGGGTGTGCCGCCGCCGTCAAACGATTCATTAAAGACACCAACGACAGATTTACCAGCACGTAGCACCATTTGTTTATAAACGCCGTGTATGACCAATACGCCCTCCTCAACATGCGAGTTCACTAAAGTTTCTTCGCCTGAATCGGTGCGTCGGTAAACGGTCGGAAAGTCCTGATTGGTTTTGAAACGCAGTACCGTAAAGTGGTTATCGTCATAAGCGGCCACGGGCATAATGTCTTCTGAACCCGTTGGCACGGACATGGTGTAGTTGTAATTTGCACCAATTACCGTCTGTAAACCACCTTCACCATCAGATTTGACAATGCCTGTATTTAAGCGGTCGGTCACGGTGCGTTTATTGTTTTCGGCACGTTTGGCATTGGCCACGTCGTCAGGATAGTTAAAAGTCACTCGATATGACACTTGTGATTTGTCGTTGACCAAACGCAAGTCAAAACTGTAGGTGCGTCGATTGGTGGTTATAAACAAATTGGTGCTGGCATCCGCAGATTTTGGCTTTAAGTAAAAACTATTGCCTCGTGCCTTGAACTCCCAAGCAGTGGTGTAACCACTGCCATAATCTAAAATTTCCTCGCCCTTGGCAAAAACAATTTGCGTTGCATAACCATTAACTGCCTTGATGAGCACAACATCTTGCTCGTTGTAAGCGGTTTTTTGAATGCGGCCGTCGTATGGTGAGCGGTCGGGGGCATCGAGCGCATGAGCCGAGCCAAACGCCGTCAATAAAGCGGCCAATAATAGAGGTCGTATAGTCTTTGTCATTTTGCTGCTCCAGTTGGTGCAGGTGCTATAGGATTGACCACGATTAAACCTGTACTCGGTTCTGTAGTCGCTTGTGGCGCAGGTGTTGCAGTTGTGGGTGTGTCCATCATCTCCGCATCAACTCGATATGATGTGACTATGAAACCGAACGGATTAACAAGGCGGTTCTCTTCTTTTACCTTAAATTCAGGGTGATATTCATAACCCATCGTCGCCGTCCACAATGATTTGACCTCTTCGCCAGTTTGGTTATCAATCTGTTTTTTAATAAAACGAACGGTCGCAATGCCATTGCCGTTGGGTACGACGCTTTGAATTTCGGTAATGATGCGTTTTTTATCGCCGATTTTTTTCTCAAGTGAATCAGCACCCTCAAACATTTTTGAGTACGGCAAAAACACATTGTCGTCACTCATTTCACGGGTCTTGATGTAGTCGTTTTCAACCGTGCGCCAGTCGTATGTTTCACGTGAACGGATGTATTGATTGAGCCAATATTTATCTTGTGTATCCTCGTAGCCAACATCTTTAACGTTGGCCACTGTCATAATTTCTGTTGTGCCTGTGGACTTGTCCACTTTAAGCACATAAGGCTGGGTTTCTTTGAGCGGTAACATCAGGGCAATGGCTACGGCCAATGCACCGATTACACCTGCTTCTAACAAGACAACCGACCATGCGCGGCGTTCAGATTTTTCAATTTGTTGGATGCGCGAGGCTTCCCAATCAAGTGCTTTATCAAAATGGGTTTGCGGCTGTTGTTCAACTTTCGCAAACACGGAATTGTTTTTTTTCTTGCCAAACATGGTTTTACCTCACTGGTTAATATGCAGAGTTATAATAATATCATAAAAATATCATGATATTGTTATTTTTTATTAAAGAACGTTGATACTGGTGTTGTTTTGGTTCACTGGTATGCGGTTTGAAGTGTCTACTTTAGGTAATGTGCTACAAGCCACGAGGCTTGCAGCAACAACTAAAGTGAAAATGAATTTTTTCATGAAAATATCCTTAACTGTTGATTGAGTTATTGCCATCGCGACGCATGTGTTGAGCATACCGATTGGCTACGTTTTGACTTAAACCTGATGCACCACGTTCTAATGCGCCGCGACTTGCTATATTTGCTGCGCCATAAGTCATTTTTCCTGCTCCTTTAGCTGCACCACTTACAGCACCCATTCCACCAGCAACTTGTGCGCCCGATTGCTTTAACATTCCTGTTAAACTCATACTTGCAACTGAAACGCCGCCTGCCAAACTTGCAGCAATATTGGGTGATTGAAGCATGACAAACGATGAAATTACAGTGACTAACAATATAGTAATTGCATACGCGAGTGCGCCGCTGGTTGCGCCCTCACTGTCGCCACCTGTCGCAAACAAAGTGGTTAAATGCTCCACTACTTTCAAATAAACATTGATAAAAATGACAAGGAACGCCGCCACAATTACGGCTGTTAAAACATATGTTAAACACGTTTTCAGCCATGAATCAAACCATCCTGCCGTCGCTGGGAACATCAAACAGCAAACAAACAGAGGCCCCAATCCCAACGCAACAACGACTGCCATTTTGGACAATAAAATGATGCCAGCCGCAATAGAGGTCATGACAACAAGTCCAACAATGCCAATGATGCCAACAATCAGAAGCATAAAAATCTCGCCAGCGGCTGTTAAAAAGTTTAAGTCCGTTGCTTTTTTAAAGGCTTGTGCTGTTGCATCCCAGCCTTTTTCATAAGAGTTATCTAAAAGGGCGTAAATGCTGGCCGCATCTTTGCCGCCTACCGCACTCAACAGGTCTTTTTCAAGGCCTGTTATCGAGCCTGCTGCGTAACTCATGAAGCCGCCCGCGCTTAATGCCGCCATCGAAATTAATGCTATTTTTGAACCCTTAATTAGAACGTCTGATAATGGTTCGCTGATTCTGCCCGCCATCACCATATAGCCCGTAATCAAAAAATATATTGTGACGCTAATTAAAACCCAAGGGGCAATTAGGTCAATGACATTGGAGGCTGTGCCTGACACGAACGAACCGATTCCGGATTCAAAATTATTACCAATATCTGTAAAAATGCCCATGATATTAACCCCTTTATTTTACGTTTGGCTCGCCCAATTTAATCTCTGGTGCGGGTGCTGGATTTTTTTGTTGATTAGGTGAAGATGTTGGTGTGCCAAGGTCAATTTTTGGCATTGGTACTGGTGTGCTTCTCAATACAGAGGCTTCATGTTCTTTTTTGTCCTTTTCTGCTTGATTATCGCCACAAGCCGAAACGTTTAAAGCAACAAAAACCATAGATGCAACTAAAATAATCTTTTTCATATCTAAAACCTTTAAAGTTTTTGAGATGCTGCGGCGAACCGCAGCACTCAAAGGTTAATAACAAAGTTTGCCAATCAATTCATTTTAGGCATTTTTACAGCGTTAGAACGTTTGCTGCTCAACTCTCGTTCTTGTTGGGCAATCAATTTTTCTTCCGCGTCGCCCATCATTTTGAAAAGTTGTAATTTAGTGGCTTCGTTTTGCATCATGGCTTGTTCTGCCGCGAAACGAGCCTGTACTTCAGCAATTGCTTTTGCGTCTGATGTGCCGTTAATTTGGTTCATCAAACCTTCAATTTGCGTGATGCGGCCTTTTGCAGCATCCAAAGCATTGCCGATATAGTCCTTGTCTTGCGCGCCCTTTGATGCACTACGTGCGCAAGTGTCTTTACTTGCACCAGTTAGGTTAGCACAGTTGTCATAGACTTTATTTGAATCGCGGATGGTTTTTGCCGTGCTGGTTAAACCGTTGTAACCGCCATTTTTTACAGAATCATAGACCTTTTGCCAATCAGCAGGAATGTAGTTTTTCAATGCTGGATTGTTCATAATGTTGCCAAGACCACGAGAACCTGTCATTGAATCGTAGGTTTTTTTGGCTTGTTCAAGTTGATTTTTCATTTCTTGAAGTTGCGCAACCCATTTTGCAATCTGCTCTACATTACTTGCAGCGGCCTCACCGTCAAAAACAGGAATACCTGTTGCGTGCGCACTTGTGCCAAAGGCTAAAGCGGCACACAACGCACCTGATGACAATAGTTTTTTTAGTTTCATGGTGAAACTCCTTATCGTTGGTTGAAAATCAATCCTCATTGACATTGGCCGTTTTTAAGCGGCTCGTGTCACTGCGGTGTTTACGTTTTTCATGAAAAAGCGGCAACCAGTCTTTCGGGTCGTAGCCCACTTCATCTAACGCGCTTTCGAGTAGTTCTAAATTGTCGGTACTGCCTGACAATACAGCCAACTCATCATCAAATCGGCCGCCGCCCAAATCCAAGCGGCAAACGGTCGAACGATGACCTTGTTTGACCACAAAACAGCGTGAATCCTCCGCTAAACTGCGGATAAATTCATATTCCATTTTTGTAGTCTTAAATCCCTCAACGTAGTCTTTCTCGTCTGCTGTAGGATTCGGTAAAAAAATCATCGTGGCCGATTGCTCAATGATGGCTTTGGCAATGGGTGACTTTAAAACGTCACTGGGCGATTGCGTGGCAAACACACCAAGGCCGTTTTGTTTACGGATGGTTTTTTGCTTGTTGAATGCGAATTCGCTAAACGCGTCGTCGCCAAGCCATTTCCAAAATTCATCCATCCAATAAATGAAGCGGCGGCCGTCGATGACCTGCTCCATGCGATGCAGCAAATACAATGCAATTGGGGCGCGAATACCCTTGTTATCCAAAAATGCCGTGCCGTCGATGCCAAAGTTGGCGTATTTCTCAAAATCCAACTCGTCGTTGTCGTTATCGAATACCCAAGCCAACGTACCGCCCTCACACCACTTGGCCAAACGTTTGTTGATGCTGTTTTCTCGCTCATCTTTGGATAAACCATCCGTCATGTTTTGACGTAAAGTTTCAAGACGACGTAAGGGCTTATCCATGCGCATGACGATGCGCACGGCTGTACTGATTGCTAAATCATCGGATGTTGTGACACGTTGACCATCCTCTTTCAATAGCGACTTGACCCAGCCCTCAATGAATTGGATATTTTCTTCAGTGGGCTCTTGTGCAAATGGATTAAAACCTGTGGGAACACCATTTTCAATGGCCAAATAACCGCCACCGCTTGCGCGGATGGCAATTTCTGCGCCACGGTCTTTGTCAAACAAAACCGATGTAAAACCCGTTGGGCTATTGGTTCGGTATTTTTGCGCCATCATGTACAAAAAGTTCATCAACACGGTTTTACCTGCGCCTGATTGACCAATAATCACCGTGTTACCAAGTAACTTTTTATCGAATGAATCTTCATTCAATGGTGAAGCGTGTAAGTTGAAATAGTAAGGTTGCTCTGACGGTGTTTTGAGCATGGCCAAGGCTTGCCCCCAAGGGTTGCCGTCACGTTTGCCATCAGGAAAGTTGTGCAAAGGCGATAACCCTGCAAAATTCATTGATGTAATGCCTGCTTTGCGTGGCCGATAGCCCCAGTTACCAGGTAACTGGGCAAAATAAGTCCCCTCGACCGCTAAATTGCTGATGAACGGTACAAACCCCTCATCTTGTAGTTTTTTAGCGCAGTCCTGTGTATTGCGTTTGGCTTGCTCTAATGTGTCGCCGAATACCATTAACGAGTAATGGTATTCGCCCATTGCAAATTGACCATCGGCCAAACCATCAACCGCCGCATCCATCATGAGTAACTGGGTGATTGCGCCATCCTCTGATGACTTCAATTGATTTTTTTGACGTGTTAAAAACTTCATGCCATCGGGTTTGCTCATAAAACTAAACGATTGAGTTTCAATGAATGGATACGATGAAACGCCCACAATGCCAGGATAAAGCAAGGTGTTCAAGATGCCTGAATACGTGGTGCTGTTGTACTCTTTGAGTTCAACGCATTGCGCGTATTTAGTGCCTGCCAATGTGTCCAATTGAATGCTTTTTGTACCTGTGAAAATCTGCACATTGCCCAAAACATTGAATAGAGGTGCTTGTACGACACGTACTTTTTGCCAAACACCAGTAATCAAAAAATTATAAAAACTCAACTGCTCGGAATAAGTAACGTCATTTTGTTGGTATGAGGTCAATTGACGTACACCGTAACGGCTCAAAGATGAACGAACGACACCAGCCAATTCATCCAGTTTTTTTACGGCTTCTTGTTGGTCGTGTACAATTTCTGCGGTCGTGCGTTTGCCCGCTTTAGAAAACAAACCCTTAATGGCTGATGCATTGGGGCGATAAATGAGTGTCAAGTACAGTTCAGTCGTCATCAAACGTTCTTGACCAATTTTTTGATGGTATTTGTCGGCCAATCCTTGAGAAAAAACATTGCCGTAATTGCCCTCTAAACGGTCTTGAATCTGCCGCCGAATACGGTGAATGTAAACCGCAGTTTGAGAGTTGGCGATACCGCGCAACAAAGTGTTTAATTGAATGGCTGAAATTTGAGTGTCGGAATCATCAACAGTCTCAAATGACACGCCTTTAATTGAAAAGGTTGTCATCACGTCGCCATTACGCGCCACAACAGCATGTGGCGCGGCCATGTTTGAAAAATTGATGTAGTCGCTGATGGTCTTTTCTTTTGGTAAGACGTTGGCGAATTTAGGTACTGCGTTCATTTGAGTTTCCTTGTGTACGAACATGGCTGATATGAGCAGGCACGTCCCCAAAACTTACTGTTTTTATTTTGGCGGCGTGTGCGCAAGCGAACGGCCAATTGATTGAACTGTTGGTCGTCTTCTTTTGCCATGAATTTCAAAATAAAAATTGCTGGGACAACCAATATGACTAAAGGGATAATTTGCGTCCAAAAAGCGAGCAAAATTATCGAAGAAACAACAACGAATAAAGGCATCATCGGTACGCCCATAATTGTTGCTGGTCGCGTACAACCTTTAAAAACAACGCTTTCGCCAGGCTTAAAAAAATCCATCGTGTAACCCTCGTTAAAGTTTCAAAAGGTAAAATTTTCACTAAAAAGATAGTGAAAATTCTCGTAAATGGTCAATGCTAATTGCATTAAGACCCCATCAATTGCCCTGCAATCCAAGCTGCCGAACCAACCAATGCGCCACCAATTAAAACGGGCCCCATTTCGCGGAACGTTGCACCACCAAAAGCGATTTTGTAGCCAGCCCACATAATTGCAATGGTGATGGTAATAACGCCAACACTCGTTAAAACCGTGGCGATGGTATTCAAAAACGAACTAATGTCACCTCTGCCGCCAGCCGCAAATGCAGGTTCAGTCATCAAAAATGCTGTACACAACATGAACAAAATATTTTCTTTTTTAAACAATGACTTCATAATAAAACTCCTTAAATGGTTGGAAAGTGATGCGGCTATAGCCCCGCATACATGGCTTATTTCGTGGGCTTGCCCAGTTTGTCCTTGTACATTTCTTTGCACGCTGGATAACCTGAACAACCCCACCAAAATCCTTTTGTGCCTTTGCGCCTAATCAACGGCTTTTGGCATTTACTGCATTTGTGCTCGGCGGATGTTGTCGCTGGTGCGGCTTTGACAATGGCGACGGGTTTACCGCCTTTGTCGCCCATCGTGTTTTTACACGTTGGATAGCCCGAACAACTCCACCAAAACCCTTTTTCATTTTTGCGGCGGCTCATGGCTTTGCCGCAGGCTGGGCATGGATGCGCGATTGTGCCAATCGACGCAGTACCTGCCGCCGCTTTAATCTGCTCGATGCACGCCGTGACAAATTTACCGACCGCTCGCTCAAATTTAAGTACGTCTAACTCACCGTTTTCTACTTGGCTCAATTGCTCTTCCCACATGGCCGTCAATGCCAAATCTGCCAGTGCAGGACATACTTTTTCCAGTAACTCAATCAAGGCAACGCCTTTTTCTGTGGGCACGAGTTGCTTTTTTTGATCGGCGATATAGTCGCCGTCATAGAGTTTTTTAATGACTTCGGCGCGTGTCGCATTTGTGCCAATACCCGCTTTTTCTTTGCCTTTCATGACGGCCGCTAAACGCGGGTCGTCAATCTCTTTATCAATAGATTCCATTGCGGTAATCAAAGTGGCGTTGCTGTACCGTGCGGGCGGTTTGGTCTGCGCTTTTTCACAGATGGTGTTTTTTAATGGCGCATCCGCGCCTTTTTGTGTCTTTGGCAATGTGACTTCTGCCTCGGTCTCGGCTTTTTCGTCGTTTGCGATTTTTTTTGCATTAACACCATAGACGCGCTTCCATCCCTCTACTTTAGGAGTACGGCCAATGACTGCAAAAGTGAACGGCTGGCTTGTGCCAAGGCCATGACTGACTTCTAAAGTGGTTTTATCAAAAACGTAATGACCTAAAAATTGCGCAATGTAGCGACGGCGGATGAGGTCGTACACTTGTGCTTCATCACCTGAAAGACTGTGGATGTCAAAATTGTCTTTGTCGGTTGGAATAATCGCAAAATGTGAACCTGCCTTGGCAACGGCCGCGTCGTTAAATGCGCCCGATGGCTTGCTTAAATTGGCCATAGCGCAAAATTTGGCAAGGCTGGGGTCGATGCTTTGTAACGCATCGAGCCGCGTTTTCGATTCTTCAAAAATCTGTTCAGGAATGTGCTCACCCTCGCCACGCGGGTAACTAATAAGTTTGTGCGTGTCGTACAACGCTTGGCACACTTCAAGCACACGGTCGGGACGCATCCCAAAAATACGGGCGCATTCTTTTTGTAAACTACCCAAGTAATAAGGCAATGGCGCGGCTTCGCGCTCCTCTTTGGTTTCGTAGTGCGAGACTTTGAACTCATTTTTAATTCTTGCGCTGTTGACGATGGTGATTATGGCCTCGGCTTTAGAAAAATTGCTAATACGCCCTACCGCGTCCAACCATTGTTCATCAGGTTTGAACGCCATTTTGACAGTTTGGCCATTGATGATGAACTCGCCTTTGATGTTGAAATAATCGCTGGGTTTAAAGTTTTTAATGGCGCGTTCTCGGCGCACAATTAAGGCCAGCGTCGGCGTTTGCACACGGCCAAAATGCAGCGTGTTGCCTTTGCCGCCTGTGCTAAATGCCACCGTCAAAGCGCGAGTTAAATTCATGCCACTCAACCAGTCGGCGTGGCCACGGCCAACGCCTGACGCGTACAGTGATTCATAACTTGC
>JBIKPB010000260.1:0-2614 GCA_044357705.1 Formosimonas sp.
AACTTGCGCCGTCTTTGAGGTTAGAAAAACCTTTTTTATAGCCTGACGGCGTGGTTTCTTGCACCCAAAGGCGTTGAATGGACTTTGTGTAGCCTGCTTGCATCAAAATATTACGTGCGATGACTTCACCTTCACGGTCTGCATCGGTTGCAATAACCACACAATCGGCTTCTTTAAGCAAGCCTTTAATCACTGTGTATTGCGCTTTCGTTGCGGTTTTAAGGACGTTTTGCCAAGGGTCGGGTATGCAAGGCAAAGATTCAAGCGTCCATTTTGCGAACTGCTCGCCGTAGGCTTCGGGTTCTGCTTGTTCCAGCAAGTGACCAATAGCATTGGTGACAATCACGCCTGCGCCGCGATATGCACCATCGGTTTTGTTTTTAATGCCCAAGGCTTCGGCCACTTCTTTTGCTTGGCTCGGTTTTTCGCATAGATAAAGTATTGTTGTCATTTAGAACACCAATTGAGTAGGAGTTTGCGGTTGAGTTGAAACGCGTTGGAGTTCTACGCCGCCACCGTTGTTGTTTTGATTGCCCTGATTTTGTTGTCCGTAAGGCGTGGGGTCTTGGGTGTAATCAGGCGATGAGTTACCGCCAATAACAACGCGCGATACTTTGATGCTGCTTCTTTGGTTGGTATTGTTCTGTGGGTAGTCGGCAACAGGCGCATTGCTGTTTGTGTTGACACTGGCCACCAAAACGTTTGAATTGGTGTTGGCATTCGCAACCACTTTACGAACGTAGCCATGTTTGAAACCAACAGTGAACGTGCCAGAGTAGTAACAAGAAAATGCTTTTTGTAATGCTTGTTGGTCTGAATTGGATTGTTTGCGGGCGCGGTTGTAACACTCGGCCAAAATGCCGCTACCTGCTTTAAGGTTTTTACATGGGTCAAATACTGTTTGATAATTCAAACCGTATTTTGCGAGGTTGTAACGGTTAACTTGGCCTAATCCCATTGAAAAATTGCGGCCGTTTGCTAACAGCATTTTTACAGCGGCTTGCGCCTCTTCAAATGAACGAGGTTGACGCTTGAGAGCACCGCCAACAACACCAATGGCGAACGGGTTAAAACTTGATTCAGTTTTAACAATCGCGGCCATAACTTGAGGGTGAAAATTGGGTGCGCATTGCTGCGCAATCTCCGAAAAACTGGAGGCTTGCGCGGCTGCGCCAAATCCACTGGCCATGATGATGAGCGTGAGAATGATTCGGCGCATGATGATTACCAGTGAACGCGGTTGAATAACTTACCGTCAACGTAAACGTCAAGGGCGTTAGGTGACTGCGCTTTTTGTTGCAAAACTTTATCAAACACAATCACGTTGTATGACGTGTCACGGTCAACGCGAACGGTGTAACCACCTGTTTGATTACCAACACACATTTTTGTTGTGGCCATACCTTGGCCGTTTTGTGCAAATGTGCGCCCGCCTGTGTTGTAACCTGGTGATTTAGTTAAAGTGTAATTGCGGCTGGTGTCACCTTGGCCAAAACCAAAACCTTTGGTTGTTGTGGTGTTGGTTTTGCGTGTGCCTTCAGCAACGTAACCGATAGGTGCGTCTTTCAAACCTTTTAAGTCACATGGGTCATACGCATCAACGGTTTGGCGAACGAAGTTTTTTGCAGGGTCATTGCCGTTTGCTTGTGAGCAACTTGGAAATGACTTGCCTTTGGCCAAATGCTTCCAAAGTTTTTGGATGGGTGGCTTGCATTCGTTAAATTGAGTTGGCCCGCCTGGGTTGCTCAAGCACAACATCACTTCGCAGCCCCACAAGTCTTCGGCTTGTGCGGTTGCTGTGATGCCAAACATAAGCGTCAAAACAATCAAAAACTTATTGATAAGAGACTTCATGATATTTCCTTTCGTTGATTAAAAAATGCATCTTTGATGCGGTGTGACGGATGAGTTGATTGGCCGTCTGCCGTATTGTATTGAAATATCATAAAAATATCATGATATTATTACTGGGCGATTTTTTAGGGCTTGGCGGTGAGTTTGTACTTTTGGCCAAGTAGTTGAAACGCTTCAATGCCCATGCTTTGCAAATTTGCTGTTTCGCCCTTGCGCTGTTTTTCTAAAATCAAGTCGCGCAATTCGTACTTGAACTCGCCGTCTACTTTGGTGCTGATAACAGATTCTTGCTTTTGTTCTGATTTAACCAAGCGAGATGTCGTGTTTTTTGTGCTCATTATGGATAACCTTTTGTTGCGATTTTAATGGGATGACTTGTACCACTTGGTGTCATATATAGGTGTCTTTGCTGCTATTGAAATTTGATAATAACACAATATCATAAAAATATCACAATATTGTTAAATTAGATTATTGAGATAAATAGAAGTTATTATTTTTATTTTATGCGCGGTGGCATGGGGTGTTGTTGGCCGTGTTTCAGGCGTTTAATACTTTGGGTATGGGTCACTCATTTTTCGACCCATTGCTTTAAAAATCTCGTCGTATTCAGGGTTGTTGTTGAAAGCGGTTAAGCCCTCACAAATTAAAGCCAGTACGACAGATGTTTTGTTAAGCATTCGGCCTGTGTTTTTGTCTACAAAGCCTAAACGTTTGCCGTGGTGCTCAAAAGCATCAATATCATCATAAAACTGGATGC